>NZ_JBNHER010000009.1:0-74955 GCF_050015975.1 Dapis purpurea BLCC-M126
CTTCCTTCTTCCTTACCTTCTCTATACAATACCAATGCTACCGGACATGATATCATTCTTAAATTAAATTATTATAATTCTCAATTCCTCTAATATTTTATATTTTTTGATTTTGGGTTTTGAGCTACTCCATAATTTTCTGGTGATCGCCGGATATATAGATATTCATAGCCTGGAAAAAAGTTATTAGTTTCTAATAACTGATCCATCAGTTACTTTAGGTTAATTTGAATTATTAAATTTTATTTGAATATTGGTTTTAAATCTAGATGATGATTCACTTGATCTGCGATTGAATCCAAAATAACTTCACGTTGTTCTCTATAATTAGCAATACCAGTCGGTAAACCCTCTAGTCCACGTTTTTTACGCAACAGATTTAACCAAGAACGACGCCAAGGGCCATTATCAAAAATTCCATGTAAATAATTACCCCAGACAGACTGATAGCTATTAACAAAACCTAAATCATAATCATTAAATAAAGGTTTAACTATATCTGGTTTTGTCACTCTAGTTCTACCTTGATGAATTTCATAACCTATTACTGGTAAATTTCCTAAAGGGTAATTAGCAATAATTTGTCTCTGACGAGCAATTTTTTTAGGAGTAATTACAGTTCTTAAGGGTAGTAATTCCAATCCTTTATATTCCCCTTTTTTTCCTTCTAAACCTTGAGAATCAATTAAAACTTCACCAAGCATCTGAAAACCACCACAAATTCCCATCACCGTACCACCAGAAGCTTGATAATTTTTGATTGCTTCTGCCATACCACTTTTTTGTAATACTAATAAATCACTAATAGTAGTTTTAGAACCAGGGATAATTATTGCATCAGGATAACCTAAACTATCATTAGGATTAAGATATTTAATTTTTACACTAGACTCCGCGTCTAAAGGTTCAAAATCAGTAAAATTAGAAATTCTTGGTAATCTAATAATGACAATTGTAATATCAGTTGTAGATTTAGTAGAACGTTGTTCTAAAATACTCAAAGAATCTTCAGCAGGAAAAGCTTCATTAATCCAAGGAATCACACCAACGACAGGAATATTAGTTCTTTCTTCTAACCACTGAATACCTGAATCCAATAGAGATCTCTGTCCTCTAAATTTATTAATTATTATCCCTTTAATTAAATTTTTTTCTTCTGCTTCTAGTAGTTCCAAAGTACCAATCACATGAGCAAAAGCACCACCTCGGTCAATATCAACTACTAAAATTGTAGAGGCATTTAAATACTTAGCCACTCGCATATTAGTTAAATCTCGGTGCTTCAGATTTATTTCTGCAGGACTACCTGCTCCTTCACAAACTATAATGTCAAACTCTTGAGATAAAATTTCTAAAGATTCTTGGATAGCATCCCAACCGATATCAAAATATTGCTGATAATAATCTATAGCTCCTACTGTACCTAATGCTTTTCCCTTAATAATAACTTGGGAAGTCATATCTCCTTGAGGCTTTAATAAAATTGGATTCATTTCTATTGCAGGAGTCACACCTGCCGCCCAAGCTTGTACTGCTTGAGCATGACCCATTTCTCCTCCAGTAGATGTGACATAAGAGTTCAAAGCCATATTTTGTCCTTTGAAGGGAGTCACTCTCCAACCGCGACGTGATAAAATCCTACAAATAGCTGTAGTGATTAGAGATTTCCCAGCATGGGAAGTAGTTCCCACCACCATAATTGCTTGCATAGCTTTTTTCAATCAGGAAGAATGAATCAGATAGGTATACTCCCTGGACTAAAGTCAAGGGGATTAACTGTAGAGTTTTTCTCTCTCAAACCCTATTAATCATTAAGCAATGGGATAAATTCTCATTACTTCTTTCTTAATTAGAGACTTGCATTGAATTTTGTGGGATGTCCTAAAAATGCTAATCTTAGACTTCACTGAAGTTTCAACCGACTATTGTCCTTAATTTTCGGATGATGTTGACTGGACGATTAGCATCTGAATTTAGTTGACACTCTCACACTTACACCCTATACAACAAACTGTATTTCTAAACAGGAAGTCTAAACCAACGATTGATTAAATTATCAAGGCGATCACTAATAGTAGGTTGAGGCCAGTTTTCCTTCCCAGCATATTTTTTTACTAACTGATGACCTAGGGGAGTGAGACGAAAACTATCTGTAATTCCTTGTCCATCAACTTCCCGCCTAAGTACGCCTACCTGAATTAGCCATAAAAGATAATTTTCAGCAGCTAATTCTGATAGAAGGGAGACTGTGTAGGCATTTTTAAAGCCAGCATCAGAAGCTATTGATTTTAATCTCACACTTTGATAGCTCATTGTTACAAACAAGTTTAGATTAAATGGACTACAACACAGCGCTATTTCCGCCCTTTTTTCAGTATGAGTAGGGTATTGGAGTGAAATTAAGTTTGGAGATTCTCCGGAGGCCATATTAACTTTAATATATCAATAAAATTTATATTTTCAAGTTAACAAAGATTATAGTTTAATATCTAAAATCAAGGATTTTAAGTATTTAAGGGGGTTTGAGTTAGCTATAAATCCTAGGCCATAATCTAAGATTTGGCGTCGGGATACATGGACTCCTCAAAGCTGATTAGAGCCGATCAAACCTCGTCAAATCAACATTTACTGCCTGCTGGATTTTGTGGTATTATTCCAACTCTGATCACCTTTAACTAAACTTATCGAATTTATCCCGACGAAAAACAGGTCAAATTATTTAATGAATGGCTAGAAACTTATCGTAGTGTTTATAACTATGCTCTGGCCGAACTCAAAGATTGGATTGCTTCCAGAAAATGTCCAATAGATTAGGTGTAGTTTGGACAGTGAATACATAATTTAACGACTATCAGTTTCAATTAGCCCATAAATTATGCGACATGGCTGAGACTATCTTCGTTGAAGACGAAGACATAGATTTTAGAACCATGGCCAAAGATTTCTTGGGGAAACATACTATTGATACAGGTTTTGGACAGTTTGGGAATATTTTATTTTATGTTGGGAAACAGCGGGGAGTATACGTTGGTCAAGTAGACCAAAAAGGCAGTTCTCAAACTTGTCCAAACTGCCGAATTGAGTTAAGAAAGAAACTCAATGATAGATAGCATAGCTGTGTTTGATGTAAATATGAGACTGATAGAGACATAGCTTCAGCATAGGAAATTTGTAACTAAGTTTAGAAGCAACTAACTACCTAGGGACTCTAGGGGCAAGAAATAGGCTGTCAAGCCTGGCTGTCGGGGAGATTATGCCTAGATAAGTGGCGCAGGGCAGCAATGTCTAACAGGGATGTTGGAAGCCCGCGCTGTACCTCGTAAAGGTCAGCTTCGGGAAGATGTCACAAGTAAAAAGTTTTCAAGGATCACATAATCTCTTAAAATAATAACTAAAGAATATAAGGCTATGCTCTGAAAGTAAACCTGTAAAGAGCTAGAACTTAGTAGACAATTGTCGTCATAAAATGCTGTCATCTAGATTGCTTTGTAAGGCGTAAGACATACCTGTGGACAAACATAAAAAATGGCGGGAGGAAAGTTCCCGGAAGATTTATCCCCTGGTTGAATAACGACGTGCGGGTTTTAACCCGGCGTCAAAGTCTAGTATACTAGAAATAGCAAGTAAGAACAAGGTTTATCGCCATGACCTCTAGCTAGTGCGGTGAAACTCCGGCGGACAGGAGACGGGGAATTAATTTCTTACGACGGTTGAAAGCAAGCAGGCAGCTAGAGCAGCGATTTATTGCTCCAACATAACTGAGTAAAACCACTCGTGAAAGCTAAAAAAAGTAGACTCACAGCTAGATTTCGGTCTATGTCGAGGAGTTTAGAAGTCTGTTGACAGGCTTTAAGCAAATGTGGATTTATGAGGGGCTGCGTGCGGAAGTAAATTCCTCACTTTGAACGCCCCGTCCCATTTGTGGTGGATTAACCAAGGAATCCAGGGTGTTTCAACCCCTGGAGATGTCAATACCATAGGTTCTATCTAAGTAATAGCATTTGCACTTGTATTGCCTAGTAAAAAATTTTTTTTGAAGCAGTAGGTACGCTGCATACAACGTTTCGATAGCACTTTGTGACTTTTGTCTAAGTTTTAAGGAGAAAAAGCGAATCTATGGCATTATCTGTTGGCACTAAAGCGCCTGAATTCACGGTAAAAGATACTAACGGTAACACTGTTTCCTTGTCAGATTTTGCTGGTAAAACAGTAGTTATGTATTTTTACCCTAAAGATGATACTCCTGGTTGCACCAAGGAAGCTCAAAGTTTCCGAGACAACTACGCTGAATATCAAGGCAAAGATATGGTTGTTCTTGGTGTAAGTATGGATGATGAATCTTCCCACAAAGCTTTCACTGAGAAATATGGTTTGCCGTTCCAACTTTTGGCAGATGTTGATGGTACTATCACTAAAGCTTATGATGTTGAAGGTAGTGGATATTCTAAGCGTGTTACTTATATTATTGATGCCGAAGGAAATATTTCTCATGTTGATGAGAAAGTGAAAACGGATAGCCACGCTAAAGATATTTTAGCAGTCATTGGTAAAAAATAGTGTTGTGCTAATTTAATCTTGGTTATTTAGTAGGGGTTTGGTCTTCAAACCCCAAGCTAAACGCATCTAATTTTTTTGACAAATGACCAAGATACGCTGAAAGAACCTGGTCTGTGATAGATTTGACTTCACCCTCTACAAAAGCTATTTTTACTTGAGGGATAGAGTCCCATTCCTGGTTCCGGGATACTGAATATTCACCTCTGCGATCGCATTTTTAGAAAAACTGATTACCCGAAACAGATCAAATCCTTTGTAGATAATACATACAACTGATCTTTATTAATAGTCTATGTAAACCGGAGTTGGTATTATTCTCTCTATCAGCAGACAATAACTTTAGAAAAACTTTTAGAAAATTCTGGTAGACAACTGCTCTTTATGCAGAAAATCTACAAGAAGAATGGTGGAACCTGCAACACTACAATGAACTACCACTACTACCTATTTTTACTGAAACTGTGAACATCCCCAAACCTCAAAAAATAAAAGCATTATATGGTTATAAGTTGCAATAAAGATGGGATTAGTTCACTTAAAAGGCGATTCGCAAAGCGATCTGTCTTGGAATTGGGCAACTCTTTCTTGTAAGTTATTTCGTTCGTTTTTTCAGAAAATTTTGAATTGATTCTTATTTTGAATAATTATAAAAAGATAAAGATATAGCTTATTTCTGGTGGGAACATCTTTAAATACCAAAGGGGTTTGGTTACCAAACCCCTACATTCAAATATTACACAACCTATTGATTACTATATATGCTGTTCAAGCAACATAAAATTAGCCCCTAATTCCTGGAAATAGAGAAAATAGGGGCAATTTTTCAAGGATATTTGATGAAACACTTTTCAAGCAAAGGAGAAGTTCAGCCACTTTAGGCGATCGCCGACTCTTGAGTACGAGCAAAAATCATCCTACCCGCAGAAGTTTGTAAAGAGCTGGTAACAATAACCCGCACCTCATCACCAACATATGCACTACCAGACTCTACAACAACCATCGTACCATCATCTAAATAACCAATACCTTGAGAAGGTTCCTTACCTTCCTTACGAATTTTGATTTCAATAGTATCACCAGGTAAATAAGTGGGGCGCATTGCCTGAGTCAAATCATTAATATTTAGTACAGGAACTTTTTGTAAATTTGCAACTTTAGACAAATTATAGTCATTAGTTAACAAAGTACCACTAATTTCCAGGGCAAAACGAACCAATTTAGCATCTACCGTAGAAATTTCTTCATAGTCTGCAAAATGGATTTGAATCTGAGAAGGGTAGACTTCTTTAAGCCTATTTAAGATATCTAAACCTCGTCTACCTCTAACTCTTTTTTGATCGTTAGAAGCATCAGCGATAAGCTGTAGTTCCTGTAAAACGAAGTGTGGCACAAGAATCTGACCCTCCAGAAAACCCGTTTCTAATAAATTTTCTATTCTACCATCAATAATACAGCTAGTATCCAAAATTTTAGTAGTAGCAGGTTTGAGAGTTCCTTCTGCTACTAATACTGCATCTAGACTGTTAGGATTAATTAGTCGTAGAAAACCACGACCATGAGTATCAGCAACGTTAACTCCTGTAAAACCTAACATGACACTGCCTAAAACTGCTACAAGAGGTTTAATAAAAGTAAACTCCTGGGGAATAGGCAGTAAAAACAGTGGCGCCAGCATTAAGTTTGCCACTAATAGTCCAATAACTAATCCTATAGCCCGCGTTAATAACAAGTCAACAGGCATCTGGCTTACTTTTGCTTCCACTCGCCGATATGTGGTTTGAAATACTAACCCCACTACAAACCCAATCAAGGATGTGAAGGCAGATAATACTGAACGTAAGCCTTCGATGTTGGTGACTTGTAGTAGTACGTTGGGTGGGAGAAGTTCTATGCTATAGAAACCTATTCCTGCTCCAGCAAGAACAAATGAAATGATAATAATTGCGTCAAGCATTTTTTGAGTTTGTTTTTTTGTTTTATAGAAGATATAGATATTTCCCTAGGAGGTACTCATCAATAATGATTGAGAACCATAATTTTTGGGCTGCTCAATGTTGCCTCTATTATATCTTTACAGTTGAGATGCGATTCTTTACGGTTCTCTTTTTATTAGGTTTTAACCTCATTAGAATTTGCCAACAATTAATAATGAGGTTTTTCTTCTACAGTTACTTCCGAAGTACAAAATCTATCTGGAAATGGAAACAATGTGATTATTTTTACTTGATTTGTAATAAAATTTTCTGGTGTATTACTGATTTTATTCAGGATTACGGTGAAATACCTATAGTAAATCAATTAAATAATGTTATAAATAAGCCACTCGAATTAGGGACTCGTGAGAAACAGGATTCAGCTAAATTGAGAACATTAAAACTTACTTAGCATCTACTGCCTAAGACTTATTTGTAGCAATTTTTTTTCATTACTATTAAAGTGAAAACACTTTAATGAAACATGATAATTTTACGCTCAGTATCTGCATAAGAGCATAGCTAGCTGGAAGCCAGAATATGTGTAGTTTATCTAAATGAAAAATTATATAAGTGCTTTTTTTTACTTTTCACTTAAGTAATATTTCTACCACTCAAAAAATATTATTTTTCTGATTTACCCTACTACTACTCCTCATTAAATTCATAATTGTTTAAGATAGTTTTATAAATGATATAGTTTGTAACTCTGTTTAATAGTGAAAAGGCCAATCGGAAATTACTGCACTCCTAGTTCGGCTTATGTCCATATCCCTTTTTGCCGACGGCGATGCTATTACTGTGATTTTCCGATCTCTGTAGTGGGTGATGGTAAAAAAGGTGATAATTTTTCTCCAATTCAAGAATATGTGGAGGTAATTTGTGACGAGATAAGCATTACAAAGTCTTTTTGTCAACCCTTAGAAACTATTTTCTTTGGCGGTGGTACTCCTTCGCTGTTATCAGTGGGTCAATTAAGTCGGATTTTAGATACCCTAGAACAAAAATTTAGAATTGTGGCCAATGCTGAAATTTCTATAGAAATGGACCCCGGAACTTTTGACTTGGAACAGGTGCAAGGATATAAATCCCTAGGAGTAAATCGAGTTAGTCTGGGAGTACAAGCATTTCAAGATGATTTATTACAAGTTTCTGGGCGATCGCACAATGTCTCAGACATTTATACAGCAGTACATACATTGCATCAAGCAGGAATTGTTAATTTTAGTATCGATTTAATTTCAGGACTGCCACACCAAACCTTAGAACAATGGCAAACTTCTTTAGAAACTGTAATAGCTATTTCCCCAACTCATATATCCAGTTATGACCTTGTAGTAGAACCAGTTACAGCTTTTGGACGTTATTATCAATCAGGTCATGCTCCTTTGCCTACAGATGAAACGGCGGCCCAAATGTATCGAATGGCACAGCAGTTGATATCAAATTCAGGATATGAACATTATGAGATATCTAATTATGCCAAGCCGGGTTATCAGTGTAGCCATAACCGAGTTTACTGGGAAAATCACCCTTATTATGGTTTTGGTATGGGTGCAGCAAGCTATTTAGAAGGGCAAAGATTTACCCGGCCGCGCACGCGGAAAGAATATTATCAATGGGTGCTATCGTTTCAAGGTCATAGTTTAGAAAATCAGGGTATTGATAAATGGAATCAGGATTGTTTGTTAGAAACACTGATGTTAAGATTCCGCTTGGCAGAAGGGGTGAATTTATTCACATTATCTCAGCAGTTTGGTCAAGAAACTGTAGATAAATTATTAATCTATTTACAACCCTATCAACAATTAGGGTGGGTAGAATTTCTTAATCCAAAAGGTGTAGCAACTCCTTTCTCTAATAACCAAAAACTTCCAATAGAGGGATATTTGAGATTGACCGATCCTGAAGGTTTTTTGTTCTCCAATACTGTTTTATCAACGTTATTTAGTAAACTTAGTAATTCTATCAGTATGGAATGTTAAATCATGAGTATTTGTACTGATAAAATAGTAGGTTTATAGTGGACAACTTAAGTTAAATTAATTTTATTCAACAAAAGTAATTAAAAATATACTTAAGCGATCCCCATGCGTTTATAATAATTTTATTGGCGCTCAAAGATATCAAGATTCAGTCGGGTTGCTAATCGGCAAACAAAAAACTTAGAGGGAATTTAAAGATTGTGACTATAGCACTAGATAGACTACCAAAACAACAGAGTCAAAAAATTCTCTGTTTCTATGTTAATACTACTAGCAAAATGCAGATTGCTAGAATTAATAATGTTGCAAATCAATATTGGGAACGTGCAGTCTTCCCTGGAGAACGTTTCTTATTTGAAGCAATTCCTGAAGCAGAATTAGAAATTCATCAAACTCAAGAAAATGGTGAAATTAGATGTGAACGTTTTTTGTGCCAAGGTTTGAAAGTTGATGAATAAGTAATAGTTGAAAGTTTATCAAAGTTAGTTTGATTAAGTATGTTATAATAGTTAGTGATTAATATTTTTTTTGACTTATCACTAACTATTTTTATAGGTCAAGTATAATCAACTTATGAAGTTGATCAGTATACTCAATAAAATCATTAAATCTCTATATAAATAGACTTTGATGGAAATATATTTACTGCATAATTGAGTTATCATGGCAAATCATTTAAGCAATGATTAAACGTAGATAAATTCATGTAAAAATAGTAAGGATATCTTATTGAGTTCAACCCTACCCCCTACTCTCAAAGAAGATGTAGCAATACTTTTGAGGTTTGGCATAACATCTAGAATTTTTATACTTTTGTCTTGCTTCTGCCTTCCTTAGTGCCTATACCATTTTTAACATTCTTTTTTCATCGATAGTATTCTTGCCAAAGAAGTTAATAACTAATAGTTATAAAATTTATTCATAGTATTACTACAAAGAAGAAATTTTCTCAAAAAATCACAAATATTATAATAACTTTACCAAGGCTTCAGCTAAATATTCATATTGGGAATAACTATTATAAATTTGAGCCGAAATCCGTAAAAGTCGCTGCCTTTTATGAGGCCAAGGAACTATCGGTACCTCAATTCTAAATTTCTCCCATAAATCATTTTGTAAAAGTGGAATCAACCCACTATAAACCTCATTTTTTCCCTCATCCGGCAATTTCACAACTACCATTGAACCAATCATTTCATCTGGGCAACAATCAATTTTTATTCCCAACTTTTCCTGCAATAAATGTCTAGCTGCCAATGCCATAGACTTATTTCTTGCCATCAACTCTGACCAACTTCCAGGCAACAAAGAACCCATAAATTGAATTGCTTCTGGTACACATAAATAAGCTGTTGGATCGTCCGTACCTACCCAATCAAATTCTAAGTGAAATCGTGACTTATCTGTGCGGGTAGAATTAGCACCATGACTAATAGTTAAAGGATGAATATTCTCTTGTTTATCTCTACGCACATACAAAAAACCAGCACCCTTCGGCGCACATAACCATTTATGACAATTTCCTGTGTAATAAGCTGCCCCTATTTCCTCTAAATTAAGTGGAAGCATCCCCACTGCATGAGCACCATCTACTAATGTATCGACCCCTCGTTTAGCTAATTCTTTTACCAGTTGTTTGATAGGAAATACAAATGCTGTTGAACTACTAACATGGTCAAGCAATGCAAGTCTTGTTCTTGGTGAAATATGTTTGATAACTGCTTCGACTATTTGTTGAGGAGATTCTACAGGAAAAGGTAGGGATGCGACTATCACTTTTGCACCTGCGCGATCGCTAACAAAATTCAGCGCATTGTGACAAGCGTTGTATTCTTGATCTGTAGTTAGTAACTCATCACTAGAGGAAAACTTGAGGGAGCGCAAAACTGCATTTACCCCGGTGGTTGCATTTGGAACAAAGGCTAATTCCTCTGATTTTGCACCAACAAATTCTGCTAACTTTCCTCTAGCTTCATCCAGTAGAGTCTCAAACTCCCGAATAAAAAAATGTACTGGTTCTCTTTCCAACTTTTCCCGCAGTCGAGTCTGGGCTGTCAAGACTGGCAATGGACAAGCTCCAAAAGACCCATGATTGAGAAAAGTCACATTTGAGTCAAGAGACCAATATAAAGACCATTTATTACTATGTTCGTACTGAAACATAAATTTGTTAATTCTAGAATTGTGAACTTAAGATTTTAGTAGGAAAAAAGAACCACTAAATATATCCACTTCCAGAACCTAAAATTTTTAAACTCCCCGGGCAAGATTCGAACTTGCGACCAATCGGTTAACAGCCGACCGCTCTACCGCTGAGCTACCGAGGAACAAATATTTGCTCGTTTCCTGAGCTACGATTACTTATTATAGTAGTGATTCAAGAGATTTTGCAACCCCTTTTTATATTTTTTATTTTTATCTTTCTTATAAGATAATTTTATTAATTATATTTGACTTTCAGAAAATTATATGATGTTGAACTATTTTTTTCCCATTCTCAATTCAGATAGGCGCTTTTGAGATTCTGGATCTAAGTAACTAGCCAGAAAACGCCTTGATGTTCTTTTGCCTCGTTGACATTTACTCCGAACACGACTTGCTACACTTTCAACATCATGGGCAAGTTGTTGTGAAGACATCCACTCCGCACCATAACCAACCACAGTAAGCTTTTCATCTCTATCTGAAGTAGCTACGATTAACCTACTTCTAGACAAATGTATCTCCTGACGAAGATTAGCACAAGCCTTCTCTATATATGTATCTGCTGTCTGACCAAACTCTGTATAATGAACTGATAATTTATCAGTAATAATTTCTTTTGTAGTAGGAGTAGATTGGTATTGGGAATCAAATACTATCTGAGTATTTAAGTCCTGACTAGCACTATAGTTGACTAGAGCCTCAATCAAATCTCTTCTGGCTGTTTCCAAGCCATGAATATTACGAATTTCTCGGATACGAGGCCATAAACCAATGACATTATAGCCGTCTACAAGCAGAATAGTTTGTCTTAAAGGACGTGACATGACTCAAGGTGGTAATTATTCAGAGAATGTTAACAAATACTAAGTTAGTATAACATCGATCCAAATTTTTATAGTTATAAGTACCCGTGCCAAATTAATTTAATATTTTTAAGAGAGTAGGGAATAAGGGAAAAAATCTACTTGTAGACTTTAATAAATAGAGCTAAGTATAGTCAAATTTATTTGATCTATTTACTTAACTTAACCACCAAATATACAATTAGTTTTGCTTAACTACCTAATTCTTCCTAATAAGAGTCGAAGAGATTGATTAAATTTTAGGAGATTGAAGTATTCCCCATTGTAAGATAAACCAAGGAATTTTGAAGTCAGGAATGATCCAAGCATACTTTCTCAAGGCAGGGATAGCATTAGGCACTATAAAACGAAGAGAACGTAATGAAACTGGACGTTTACCATATTCATCAACTATTCTATACTGTTTAGCTAATTCAGCTACAATCTGTACTTTTCCTGTTAAATTTATAGTATTTTGTTGCTCTAACAAAGAAGCAATCACCCTTCCAGTAAACAAAGGTGTTTCCCAATTATAATGGTCTATGAAAGTAACATCCTGAGATTGAATATCATTCTGAGTATTCAAATCTTCAGCAAATTCCAACATATGTTCCGTGCTAACAATTCCTGGCCAAATGGAAACTGATGTGATATTATCAGGTTGTAATTCTACTGCCATGTCTGCTGCCAAACGGTCACAAGCCGCCTTTCCAACCCCATAAGCTGCCCCAAAAATATAAGACATTCCTCCCCAAGAAGAAATAGTACAAATGAGTCCTTGTTGACGCTGACTCATTAAACGAGCAGCAAAAATACTTGCTATATAATGGCTACGCAGACCAACATTATTAATAGCATCCCAAAGACTCGGAGTGTGTTTCCAAAATGGTTGACCATAGGCATTAGCTATGGCTCCTACTCCAGAAAAAACGTTATTTACTAATAAGTCAAGTTGCCCATTTTGTTCGGTTTCAATACGTTCAAATAGTAACTTTACCTGATCATCATCACTATGGTCTATTTGAACAGGAATACAGGTACCACCAACTTTTTCAACCTCTTGTTTGGTTTCTAAAAGTGTTCCAGAAACATTGTCACTAGAAATTTTATTCAGTGAGCGCCCTGTAATATAAACAGTTGCTCCTGCTTCCCCTAAACCAATAGCAATACCTTTACCAATACCTCTGGTTGCTCCGGTAACTAAGGCAACTTTACCCAAAAGATTTTTCGTCATCTCAATCTATCTGAATAGTAACTGCCGATTAAAAATTAATTTAACATTTTTAAGTAGGAAGCAGGGAATAAAAAAAGGTAACGGTGCATAAGTAGTAATTTTTTTTAAAAATTAAGTGGGCGATAAAATACTATTCCTGTAAAACTAGGAATTAGATATATTGCCTGTTGTTTGTTGCCTTCTGAAGCGGTTGCCTGTGGTCAAAATAAATTACTATAGTCATTTCAAATAAGAATGAAATACTTTTTCGGCTGAAACTTTTTCAAAGTAATCAACTATTGTCTCAATCTCAACTGAAATTACTATATAGATACAGAATTACCTAAAAAATATACTTGTATACAGCAATAGTGGTGCTAAAAATAATTTTTCCTATCTATATCGCCAAACCATCAAATATACAATTAATTTGTATTACCGAAAAATAAAGGTATAAAGCCTCTCCTTTTAAGGAAAAAAAAGAAAAAAAATTCTTTTGGTCAATCCTATTCTATATAAGAAGAGGTAATTATTAATTGTTGAACTACTTACCTATAATCATCCACACTTACTATTCCTGCATTGCTTAAGTTTAAACTTAAGGGCTTAGTCCAGAGGCGATCGCTTAAGATTAATCTTGAATTAAACGTTGCTTCAAAAGTTCAGGACTGCCTTGGTCTACTACTTGGCCTTTGTCTAAGAGAAATGCTCCATCAGAGTAATCCAACTCATTTAAGCGATGAGTAACCCACAAAGCAGTAATACCTCTGTTTTTCACCAAACTTTGAACTTGAGTCACCAAATCTAATTGACTATCTGGATCAAGTAAAGCTGTAGGTTCGTCCAAAAGTAAAATGTCACAGTTGCGGGCAATAGCACCAGCAATAGCAATTCTTTGTTTTTGCCCACCGCTTAAAGCATATATAGGTCGGCGTTGTAGTTCTAATAAATTTACGGCAGTCAAGGCATCTTCCACCCGATGACGAATTTGAAGTTGAGACAGCCTCTCTTCAACTAAGCCAAAAGCGACATCTGCTCCTACAGTAGGCATCACAAGTTGATGGTCAGGATTTTGGAAAACAAAACCTATTTGCCCTTCAAAATGAATTGTTCCAGATTGAGGAGACAAAAGTTTTGCTAATAATCTTAACAAAGTTGATTTACCACTACCATTACTACCCAAGAGCATCCAAAACTCTCCCTTGGGTACTTGTAGAGAACAAGAGCGTAATACTTGGCTACCGTTAGGCCAATTAAAACAAATATCCTCTACTAAAATTGCTGGATGAGTAACTTTAATAGTTTTATCGTTTGGCTTCATTGGGTCAAAGCGACAAAACCAGGTGGTCTTCCAGCAGCAGCAGCACCGGATTTTTGGGAAATTTGAACACCAGAAACTTCACTGATTACTACAGCAATCTTTTTCTCAGGCATTTTCTCACAAGTAAGTTCTAAAACTTGAGGGTTTCCAGAGCGAATAGACTCAAGGACTTGTTGATAAACAGCCTCAGCATCTTCAGCGGACTTACGTTGTACTGAAAATGGCACAGGGGTGTACTTCACAATGATGTCAATAGTAAACATTTTCTTATTAGTGAGCTTGAAGGGTAATTTTCTCCCGTTTTAACCGTAAGCAGTATAACGAGAAATTTCTAACCTTGCGGATAGGGCTTCTTGCTTCAAAAGCTGTTTACCTCTCAACATACGTTTTTACCACTATATGCCCCATCTTAGGTATTTCTTCAATTCTATGTGAATTTTACGATATTTTCAACTTGCTATTGATTGAGGAGATTGTATGGCGAATTAACATGGGCACTTAAAAATCTAAAATCTAATAAAATAATGTCTTGAAAAACTCATTTTTCTGGTTGCCCGGATCGAGAATTACCTTTATAATGAAAATTACGGTAATAAAACTAAACAATGTTTATAAAATCTCTCATAATTCTGCTTAGGTAGAACACTAAATTATTATACAGTGGTTGAGAAAAACATTAGCCGTAGTTATCATAATTATTTGGAGAATTCCGTAATGACTGTAGCAGTGGGACGCCCACAATCTCAACGAGGAGCATTTGACGTCCTCGATGATTGGCTCAAACGTGATCGCTTTGTCTTTGTTGGCTGGTCTGGTGTACTCTTGTTTCCTTGTGCCTTCTTGGCTATTGGAGCTTGGTTAACTGGAACCACCTTTGTTACTTCCTGGTATACCCATGGATTAGCTAGTTCTTACTTGGAAGGCTGTAACTTCCTAACTGTTGCAGTTAGCAGCCCAGCAAATAGCATGGGACACTCCCTACTATTTCTCTGGGGTCCAGAGGCTCAGTGGGACTTTGCTCGTTGGTGTCAAATTGGTGGCCTATGGTCATTTACAGCTCTACACGGTGCATTTGCTCTGATTGGCTTCTGCTTACGTCAGATTGAAATTGCCCGTTTGGTAGGAATACGTCCTTATAATGCTATTGCCTTCACAGGACCAATTGCAGTGTTCGTGAGTGTATTCTTAATGTACCCATTGGGTCAATCAAGCTGGTTCTTTGCACCAAGCTTTGGAGTGGCTGGTATATTCCGATTCATCCTATTTTTACAAGGATTCCATAACTGGACACTTAACCCATTCCACATGATGGGTGTAGCCGGAATTTTGGGTGGTGCACTATTGTGTGCTATTCACGGTGCGACAGTGGAAAACACACTATTCCAAGATAGCGAACAAGCTAATACCTTCCGTGCATTTGAACCTACTCAATCCGAAGAAACATATTCCATGGTGACAGCTAACCGTTTCTGGTCCCAAATCTTCGGTATCGCATTTTCCAACAAACGTTGGCTTCACTTCTTCATGTTATTCGTACCAGTAATGGGATTGTGGATGAGTTCCATAGGTATAGTAGGTTTAGGATTGAACCTACGAGCTTATGACTTTGTATCCCAAGAATTACGAGCAGCAGAAGATCCAGAATTTGAAACATTTTATACCAAAAACATTTTGCTGAACGAGGGTATCCGGGCTTGGATGGCTCCTGCAGATCAGCCACATCAAAACTTTATATTCCCAGAAGAAGTATTACCTCGTGGTAACGCTCTGTAATATAGCCTAATTGATCAACGGATAGTCTGGTACTTATCCTAGAATAGCTCCTACATAAACGAGTATGTAGGAGCTATTTTTTTTGTGAAAATTACTACCTATTGCCTTTTTTTTCACAAGCAGGGTAAGTCCAAAAAATTTGATAATTTATCTTTTGCTATTCCCTGAAAAAAAAAATTAACCAGCTAATTGCATTCTCAAATTTTTGTGCTACTATAGAAACCGTAAGATTAAGCAAACAAATAACCGCTCAGGGATAAAAGGAGGTGATGCCTATGCAAGATAGTAGTAAACGCATGGGTCACCTGGTTGGAAAATGCCGGCTGTGTGCTGGGGCTGCTCTCTAGCAGTTAGCCTTTGTTCCCACCCTGGGATCTATAAGGATTAACCTTGACCAGGCTGACCTAGGGTTCCTCCCGGCAGTCAGGTTCCAATCAAAGTGACCCCCTAGACCGCTCTTACCTTAGATAGTGCTTAGGTATTTACCAAAACACTATCTAAGGTAAGAGCGGATAGTTTTTTGAGTAATTTTAGGAATAGTTCAATGAGTGAATTACTAAGTGTAGAAGAAATTAATCAACGTGCTAGTAAATTATTAGACTGGCAATTAGAAGGAAATAAACTTAAGTGTGTAAAAAAATTTAAAGATTTTGTTGAAGCGATAGGTTTTGTAAATAAATTAGTAGATCCGGCTGAATTATCACAGCATCATCCAGACTTAGAAATATCTTACAATAAAGTGACAGTTATATTAACAACCCATGATTCTGGTGGGTTAACAGAAAAAGATTTTAACATGGCTCAAACAATATCTAATTTAGGTTAGTCAACTTTAAGAGTCTGGACAGAATTTCAGCAATATCCGATTTTATACTCCGAAAATACAGGTTAAATACATAACCTGGATTGTAAAAATTGATAATCAATTTGAACCATATCAGAAATATGTGTAACAAACAGCACATTGCCTATACACTGGTGGTAGCGATACGGGTAACGCCACGGTTCAAAAACACCATAATCCTTTTGCCCCCTCAAGACTTCGAGATCTGATTACAATTTCATTGCGAAAAGAATTATATTAATATTCATTAATATAATTTAAGGTCAAGGCTATTGACTAAGCGTCAAATATGCTCCAGTTAAATAAACTTAAGTGGTTGGAGGAAACTACTGAGACCACAGAATCATTGATAGAGCAGCTACTAGACATTGGAGTGGCTTTATCTGACACTCACAATCTGGATGAACTATTAAATTTGATATTATCCAAAAGTCGTGAGATAACTTGTAGTGATGCAGCTAGTGTTTACTTAGTAGATCAAGTAAATAGCAATCAACAGAAGTTATTGTTTAAGGTAGCCCAAAATGATTCTTTATCAAAATCAGAATTTGCCTTCCAGCAACTAGAATTGGCTATAACATCTGAAAGCTTGGCCGGGTACGTTGCCTTAACAGGTCATACTTTAAATTTACCAGATGCTTACAATCTCCCAGAAAATATTCCCTATAAGTTTGATAAAAGTTTTGATGAGCAAACAAGTTATCGTACTTGTTCAGTATTAATTTTACCGATACAAAATCGACATCAGGAAATAATTGGAGTGCTTCAATTAATTAACCGTAAAGTTAAATCTGATATTGTACTGACAAAAGAAAATGCTAAAGAATTAACTCAGCCATACTCAGAATGGGAAGAGAGAATATTAATTTCTCTAGCCTCTCAAGCAGCTATATCTATAGAAAGAAATCATCTACAAGAAAATATAGAAAATTTATTTGAGGGTTTTGTCAAAGCATCAGTACAAGCAATAGAAGCTAGAGATCCTTGTACATCTGGTCATTCAGAGCGAGTAGCAAAATTAACGGTAGGTCTCTGCGAAGAAGTGAATATGGTTACTAATGGTCTATTATCAGCCATATATTTTAGTAGTGAGCAAATTCAGGAAATCCGTTATGCAGCCCTCTTACATGATTTCGGTAAAATAGGTGTGCCAGAAGCTATATTAACAAAACGTAAGAAATTATATGAGGAACAATTAGAGCTAATCAAGCAAAGATTTTCTATAGCCCAACGTACTTTGGAAATGGAATCTGCTCAAACCAATTACAAATACTTACTTGGACATTTTTCTGACATATCTCAACCACATACTCAGGAAAATTGTCCATTATGCGAAAAAATCGAAAACTTGGATTTAGAGTTAGAAGTAGCAATCACTGAGCTTAACGACTATTGGCAAATAATACTCAGGGCTAACGAGCCAACCATTATAGCAGAAGAACCACTGAAGCAACTACAGCAAATATCACTTTACACCTACAAAGATATAGACGGTAAAATTAAACCTCTGATTACAACAGAGGAATTGGCTCAACTAGGAATTCCTAGGGGTAACTTGACTGCTGAAGAACGACAAGCTATGGAGACTCATGTAACAGATTCTTACGAATTTTTAAAGCAGATTCCTTGGACAAAAAATCTACAGAATATTCCAGAAATTGCTTATGGACACCATGAAAAGTTGGATGGCAGTGGTTATCCTAGAGGACTAAAAGAAAAGGACATTTCTATTCAAGCTCAAATTATAGTTATCGCAGATATATATGATGCTTTAACGGCTGGCGATCGCCCTTATAAAAAAGGCTTACCTGTGGAAGTTGCTATGAGAATTATGCGTTCGGAAGCAGCCCAGAATAAAATTAATAGCCATTTCTTGGAACTATTTGAACAGAGACAAGTCTTTTCGATACTAGGACACAGCAAATAAGGTATACAAATTTCTATAAATGATAATGTAGATCAAAAATTAATCAGGACACTCTTGCTTGAGAGAGTGAACAAAATTTTGGATAAAGGTTGTTGATAAAAAAAAATTGTGATAGTCTGTCAATCATCTACCTAACTTATTTATATGGACAAGCTGGTCGTCTTGTTATTTTCAGCTTGCATATACCTAAAACCTAAAATCTTAAGGTAAAAAATCTAAATTTGTAGTAAAGGTCTATAGAAGAGTCTGTTTGTGCTATAAAAAAGTCGAACAAATTTTGATATTTGTTCTAGGGTTGGAATGATTTTAATATTGCTCGAAGCAAACCTAATTCTGGAAAGAGATATCTTAACTCTGAGAGAAAATTGGACTACTTGCAATTCAACTCCATTATTAATATCTAATGGAAATTGAGGACTATCAAGCAATGATTGATTATCCTACCCTATGGAAAATAACTAAATAAAAGAGCCAAATAGTCTCTCTGTAATCGGTGTGAGGATGAGGGGAAAATGTCAAAAATATTCTGGAATTGTCTACTTTTTAGTCCAGCAGTCTTGGGAGCAACCCTTGTTGCATCCTCAACCGCTGTGGCGACTGAAAGTCAACCAACTAATACAGTTATTCAGTCTCAAGCTGCAAGAACTGAAAATTTATCAACAAATATAATAAATACCGAGGGAACTGAACTATTAGCTCAAGTTCCTGGAACAAATTCTGCTAATTCCGTTGCAAATACACCAGCAACTACCATACGACAAATAAACCGCTACGGTAGAGAAGGTCGCAATCTTCGTCAACCAGGTCTTCGTAATATTAGTAGAAATGGTAGAAGAAGGACAAAAGGTCAAGTTACTTCTGTATCTCAACTTTCTGATGTTCAGCCTACAGATTGGGCATTTCAAGCACTACAGTCTTTGGTTGAACGTTATGGATGTATCGTTGGATATCCAGATGGTACTTACAGAGGCAATCGTGCTTTAACCCGTTTTGAATTTGCTGCTGGTGTTAACGCTTGCCTAGATAGAATTACAGAACTTTTACAAGCTGCTATAGCAGATACAGTAACTAGAGAAGACCTAGCTATTTTGCAAAGGTTACAAGAAGAATTTTCTGCAGAATTAGCGATTCTCCGGGGTCGTGTTGATGCTCTAGAAGCTCGTGCTGCTGAATTGGAGGCTAATCAATTTTCCACAACTACCAAACTTAGAGGTGAGGCGATTTTTGCCCTTGTTGATAACTTTGAGAAGGAAGGACGATATGGAGCGTTCAATGATAATACCCAGGATGAAGACCAAGCAGTATTCCAATACAGGGTACGTCTGAATTTCAATACTAGCTTTTCTGGTGAGGACTTATTATTTACCAGGTTACAAGCAGGTAATGCTCAAGCATTTAACGAATGGATAGCCGAGTCTGAGGGACAGCAAACCTTTAATGTTCTTGACCGTACAGATGATACGGTTCAACTAGATAAACTATTCTATAAGTTCCCTGTCAGAGATAACATCAGAGTAACTGTTGCTGCTAACAAAGTAAGTTGGTACGACTTTGTTCCTACACTTAATCCTTACATGGAAGACTTTGATGGAGGAAGCGGTTCTCTCAGTTCTTTTGGTCAAAGAAACCCAATCTATCGTTTAGGGGGCGGTAAAGGACTTGGAATTGAGTATGATTTTGGTTGTAAAGATCAATATGCTTGTACTTATAGTCCGTTTTCTCTATCTTTTGGCTACTTAGCAGCAGAAGGTGAAGATCCTCGTGAAGGAAAAGGTCTATTTAATGGAGACTATGCTGCTCTAGCACAATTAACTTTTACCCCCATCAGAAATTTCCAAATTGGACTTACCTACAACAAAGGCTATTTTGGACCAGGGAATTTTGGATTTGATGATGGTGCAGCTACAGGTCTAGGTTATGAGGGCAGTCCAAACAGTGGATATGTGGGAACTGGCATTGCCAACAGTGTATATGGTCTAAATGCTGGACTCAATGACCGCAAGCCAGGTTCAGTAAATATTGCCAAGCCAGTTTCAACTAATGCTTATGGTGTAGAAATGTCTTGGCGAGCAGCTGATTGGGTAACTATTAATGGATTTGGCACATATCTTGATGGGAAACTAATTGGCTTAGGTGATTTTGAAATCTGGACTTATGGAACTACTATTGCTTTCCCTGATTTATTTAAGGAAGGCAGTCTAGGTGGTATTGTTGTAGGTCGGGAACCTTACTTGAATGACTTAGATGTTCCTAATGGGTTAGCCTCAGGATTACGACAAGATATGTCATGGCATATTGAAGCATTCTACAAATACCAAGTTACAGATAACATCTCGATTACTCCTGGTGTGACTGTTATTACAAATGCTAACCAAGATGATGATAATGATGAGTTAATTATTGGTACTATCAGAACTACGTTCCAGTTCTAGTGGTTAGTTAGAAAAATTAGGGTGGTACATCCCACCCTATAAAAGGGTAATAGGAGTTACGCACACTTAACCCATAAATCTAATTATTGCTTAGTGTATATTGTTCAAACTACATATTTATCGTAGTAACCAGATATATTTACCTAACTAAATATACAATTAAAGTTGTTACTTACTGTAAGTTGGCGCTCAGAAGTCAATACACCAAAATTAAAATAATTTTTAGTTTATTCTACCTCTTATTTGATTACTTACATTTGATTTTATTTAGGATTACTACAGCTAAAACTAATTCTGAAATTTAGGTATTTTTGTTTATAAGTTTTATTCATAGAAGTTTTAGAGTTTATGAATTAAAAAGTTTTAGGAGATAGGGAATAGAAATTAATATTAAACTGTACCTCAAAATTATCAAAACTTCTATAATTGAAAATCTGGTGTTGTTGATTTTAGGTATAAAATTCCTAAATTTATAACTTCCAAATCAGACCTATTTCGCTTCTAACTAGCCTGAAAAAGCTTCTTTATCTCTCATGGCTTCTGGCTCCTGTAAAATGTACTTTAATTCAGCAATATCAAAAATTTCAGTCTCTAATTAGATATTGCTAATGACATCTAAAAGCTGTTATTCCTCAACGGTTTACTTTTTTCATTCCCTATAATAGTCCCAAATTGTTGCTGCTTTAAACTGAAAATTTGAGGATTTTGAGTAGACAAGAACACAAAAAATTTCAGGAAAATTCTTGCTTCTAAATCCTTTGTAATTCCCAATTAATTCTAAATTATAAGTTCTACTATTCCCCACAATACTTGATTTAGCAAACCCTAAATTAAACATATTTAACAATCTGACTAAATGTAATGTATTGGTTTTAATTAAAAAATCATAAAACTTCTAATATATATTATTTCTTTGATTTAAAATTAACTATATAAAGTATAGGATGAAATAGATACTGGCAGGAACATGAAGAAAAAGCAAAAATGTATTGATTGCTAAAAATTAGTACATAGTTTATCTATAAACTAAAGCAATCATAACTAAGTATTTAGTTATCCTATCGAAAAAGTAGAAAATAACTTAGATGAGGTAATTATAAATTTTACGTAGAGTGGGAAAAATCTGAGAGAGTAGACAATAGTTTAGTTGTTTAAGAATAAACCTAAAATTTATGATTAAATTGTCAGCAGTCAGCTTTTTCTGTTGAACAGTGTCCCAAGATCAATCAAAGTTAAAAATTGGCTTTAAACCAAATTTTTGCTTAATCAAGACTTGATTCGGAGTCCTGATTAATTAGTGTTCCATTCATTAATGGATGTGCTTTTACCTATACTTTTAATTGGACTTAAGTCTCTCAATACCTATTTGGACTATTGAGTCAATTAAGCTTATGGCTGAGGTCTTAATGGTTAAGATTAAATAACCATTTTCTATCATGTTATTGGTAGAACCCTAAGTTTATTTTTAGTGATAAATATATCATGCGTATTGCTCATAATATTACAGAATTAGTCGGTCGGACACCCCTAGTACAACTCAATCGTATTCCTCAAGCAGAAGGTTGTCTAGCAAAAATAGTAGTAAAGCTAGAAGGAATGAACCCTGCGGCTTCAGTTAAAGATCGTATTGGTGTAAATATGATTAATGTAGCGGAGCGCGAAGGTTTGATTACACCAGGGAAAACAACATTGGTTGAACCAACCTCTGGCAATACAGGTATTGCTTTGGCAATGGTTGCTGCTGCTAGGGGTTACAAGCTAATTTTGACTATGCCAGAAACAATGAGTATGGAGCGTCGTGCTATGTTACGCGCTTATGGAGCAGAATTAGTCTTAACTGCTGGTAATAAAGGTATGACAGGTGCTATTACCGAAGCACAGAAAATTGTGGATTCATCCACTGACACATACTATATGTTACAGCAATTTCAGAATCCAGCTAATCCAGAAATTCATAGTAAAACTACAGCACTAGAAATCTGGGAAGATACAGATGGTAAAGTAGATATTTTGGTCGCTGGTGTTGGTACTGGTGGGACAGTTACAGGGATTACAGAGACAATTAAAGCAAGAAAGCCAGAATTTCAAGCGATCGCTGTTGAACCTTATAACAGTCCAGTATTATCTGGTGGAAAACCTGGACCACATAAAATTCAGGGAATAGGAGCTGGTTTTATACCAGATGTAATGAAGACGGATATTATTGATGAAATAATTCAAATTCCTGATAGTGAGGCAATTACCTATGGTCGTCGTATAGCAAAAGAAGAGGGTATTCTGTCTGGTATTTCTACAGGAGCTGCTCTTTGTGCAGCTATTGAAGTTGGTAAGCGTCCAGAAAATGATGGCAAATTAATAGTAATGATTCAGCCTAGTTTTGGGGAGCGTTATTTAAGTACCCCACTTTTTCAAGAACCACAACAGACTCCAGCCACAGTAAGCTAGCTATCTGAATAGTGTCATCAGTATTTATTTAAGCACCTGAACGAAATTATTTACACATCCGATAATGATTTAATTGAGGTTTAACCTCAATATCCATGTAATTAATTTTTTGTGTATCTGCTTAGTATAGTGTTGTTTAGTATTACGGTAATTAGGACTTACTAATAGAACCGCTAAAAACTATAGTGTTATGTAATTTTGCATTGTTTTTAGCTGAACCGATATGTAAGTCCTGACTAATTATTAGATTATAGATATATTTGCTGTTGGTCAATGAGGGATAGGGTATTCCTGTCTTAGAACCTCTGGGGGGCTAAAGAAAGACTGAGACTACGAAACAATAATCTAGACGATGCTTTAAAGTTGGTCTAAGAGTATGTCACATGAATATTAACCATATATCAAGAAAAGTTAGGCCAGATATTTTAAAAATATTTTCTCCAATCTAATATTTGTTCAAAAGCTATTTATGGTCTCTATAATTATTGTAGTTATTGAATAGAAATGGTTCATGGTAACTTCTAATTATTATAAAATTTTAGATATTACTCCTACAGCAACTCAGGGACAAATTAAACAGGCGTATCGTCGTTTAGTCAAGTTATTTCACCCAGATACTAATACAGATATAGCAGATCACGAAAGTATTATTAAAATTAATGAAGCCTATGAAGTGTTAGGCGATCCTCAACGAAGGAAGTCTTACGATTATCACCAACTTAATCAAAATTCTCACAAATATAGAAAAACTAGCCAAGATTATCAAAAACACCAGACAAGGGGCAAGAATGTTGATGAACATCTGCACAAATGGTTGAATCAAGTCTATAAACCAGTTAACAAAATTATAATTCAAATACTGAAACCTCTAAAAAGTGAAATTGATTATTTGGCTGCCGATCCTTTTGACGATCAATTGCTTGAATCTTTTCAAGATTATTTAGAAATTTCTCGCGGTTTACTTAAAAAAGCTCATAACTTATTTAGTTCTCAGCCAAATCCATCTAACTTTGCCGGAGTAGCAGCTCATTTATATTACTGTTTAAATCAACTTAGTGATGGAATAGAAGACTTAGAATTATTTACTCTAAATTACGATGATTCTTATCTACATACAGGTCAAGAACTATTTAGAATTGCTGCAAGATTGCGCCAGGAAGCACAAATATCAATAAAAGAAATTTTATAATTTTTTTATAGATGAAGTAAGTATTCAGTTATTAGCAATTATCTCTGATTTTTTTGATGAATTAATTAAGGATTTGTTTAAGAAAAGTTATATTAACTAAGTAGTTTTTATTTATGATAAAAATTATCTGAAATATATCAATGAATAACTTCTTCCTTTAAGAAAAAAAGAGAGTAATTATAATAAGTAATAAATGCTGAAGTTCCCAGTTAAGACCTTGGGAGGCTAGGTAAAAGCTGACGGCGGAATGCTTACCAGATAAACAATATCCTAGTATTGGTGAAAGTTAGTATATTATTTGATTAAATACCAAAAAGAGTTTGAATCCTGCTTCTAATCCGGTTAAAGGGAGTATTGTCTGAAGAACTCAGATCTAATAATCCTAATTCTCGTAATGCTTGTCGGCGTTCACAAAGCTTTTGGGAAATATCAACAGCTAAACTGGGAGATTCTTCCAAGAGTCTTTGTAAATCATGTTGTTCTATCACAAATAAAATTGAATCTTCGAGAGTTTTAACTGTAGCTGTACGAGGAGAACCCAATAACAAAGACATTTCTCCAAAAAATTCACCTTCGTTGAGAGTGGCGATAGATTTACCATTTTTTTCAGAAATCACTTCAACTGCACCAGAAAGAATAATATAAAAAGAAGATCCTACATCATTTTCTTGACATATAATTTGTCCTTTAGGAAATAACTGTCTATAACCATATTCTATTAATTGTCGGAGCTTTAAATCAGTAAAACTTTCAAAATAAGTAACTCTCTTAAGTAAATCACGCAGATTCCAATTGCTAAGAGATTTTGGTATTGATTTTTGAGCCTGAGGTTGAATACTATTCTGTTTCTGCTCCGAGGCAATATTATCCTGCTCAAAAACTTGATTCTCAATGGTATTAGTAATATTAATGTTTTGAAATAACAGACTTAAATCTTGTGGATTTTTTAACCATAAATCTCGCTGAGGAAAGGGAATAACTATATCTCGCTGATTTAATTCATGCTCAATCAAAAAATTTAAAGAACTTTTAATTGGATCGCTATCTTGAGGATGGTCAATCCAAACTAATAACTCAAAATCTAAAGAACTATCACCAAAACCTTTAAACCATACTTTTGGAGAAGGATTCTTTAATATATTTCTTTCTCCTCTAGCAACATCTAATAATGCTTCTGTTACTAGGACTGGATCAGTACCATAAGCAACTCCAACTGGAATGTGAAGACGACTTTTAGGATCTTTGTAACTCCAGTTAATAATATTATTTTCGACAAATTTAATGTTAGGTACAATTACAAATATACCGTCAAGAGTACGCACAATTGTAGAGCGAATGGATATACTTTCTACTGTACCTAATAAATTGTCTACCTCGATAAAATCTCCTACTTTAATTGGCTGTTCAAATAATAGGGTTAAACCACTGATAAAGTTACTGGCAAGATTTTGTAGTCCAAAACCAATTCCAATTCCTAAAACACCAGCAAAAACAGTAAGAGTTCTTAAGTCTATACCTGCTCTTTGTAAAACAATTAAAATTCCTAAAGTTGCGACTAGATAAATAATAACTGTGGCGAATGCTTCTCTACTACCTCGGTCTAAACCCATAGGAGTTAGCAGTAATCTCTTGATTCCTCTACCTATATTCTGAGCCAGAATTAAGACGGCGATAGCTAATAGAATTAATCTAACAATTGCACTTATAGAAAGATGATTATCTCCAATATAAAAAAGTGGAGTTGTTAATGCTCTAGATAAGTTTTGAAACCATTGTTGTCCTTGTACAAAAAAAACATTCATACTTAACTTATTTGTATTTTTTTTACTTATACTATTTCTCTATGAAGTTGCACTTACACCAGATTTAGTGATTAATGTGGTACAACTAACGAGGTAATTATTTTTTGCTTGTTCTCTATCCTCCGACCCATCTTCCCTGCTCCCTATTCCATACTTCCATTAACCATCAACATATATACTTCATCAATTAGGAAACAGTTGTAATATATAATGTGAACATTAAATTAAATATAGGAAGTAACAGAGAACAATTGAAAATATTTAAAAGATGTTTTAGAAGTAAAAAAAATCACAATATAGTTTGATAAATCCTTGAAAAAAACTATTTTCTATAGTTTTTAAATTAATAAAATGCTAATCCCTCAAAGAATGTTATAAATAATTTAGAAGAAGGGAGAGCAGACCTATGTTTTTACTAACATCAAGAAAAAAATTATGAAAATAATAATTTTGCAGGTCAATCAGAGCTAAAAATCCATACAAAAAAATCAGTAATTATAATCAAGATTATCTCTTTGTAGCAAACATTTATAAAACTGCAATAATTATTATTATTGGATTTCTAGGAAAAATATCAGACTAATAATTAACCAGGAAAAATTTCCCTGGCTGAACTCATAGAAAAGTATCCTCTACTTTAAAATTGTTTTGGAGACAATTCTAGTTTTTTTCCGGTCTGCTTCCGAAAGTTCTCCTCCATCTTGTAAGCGAGTAGCACTGGTTTGTAAAACAGTTGCTGCTCCTGTATCTCCCATTTGCAATGCCGTTTTAGCTGCTGTTTGTAACATTGTAGCTGCACCTGCCCGATCACCTTGTTGTAATTTTGTTTCAGCTATTTGAGTTTGCCTATATTTAGCTAAAGCTAAAATATGATTTTGTACTTGAGAGTTAACTTGAGGCTGATATTTTTGCATAACATTAGCTTCAACTAAAATCGGTTCCGAAAGTAAATCTTTCTTGCTTTGAGCCGGGTCATCATAACGAATTTGTAATTGGGCAATTGTTTGTTTTCCTTCTGGTAATTGCCCAATATAAATATTAACAAGAACGACTCTTTCTACATCTTTCATTAAATCTCCCAGTCTGACCACAAACCCATCACCTTCTTTTTGTACAGGCAATTCAATAGTATCTGGTGCCACTTGTGCAATAGGTTTAAGCTCCGCTAATCTGACCCTAGACATTAAAGAGAATCGTAAATAAGAGTTAGTAAGTCCTACAGATTGAATCCGATTAAATAACTTTCCAAACTCTTCTATTGCCTGTTCTGGTCGTTGAATATAGGCAAGAGTCCCTCCTCCAGCATCAGCAATTTTTTCCAAAACATCTTGATTCCAATCATCACCAAATCCTAAAGAATTTAGAGTTAAATTGTAGTCCGTTGCTAACTTTGCTAACTTGAGACAACGATTATTATCTCCATGTTCATTTTCCCCATCAGTTAATAGAAAAGCCTGAGAAATAGAATCTTTTTGAGCCTTACCTAATTCTTCTATTCCTAACTTTAAACCCTCATCAATAGCAGTACCACCAGAAGCTCTTAACTTATTAATTTCACGCTTAATACTAGCAGAATCATTAATAACTTGATTACGAACAATTACTTTAGCTCGATGGTCAAAAGCCACAACTGAAAGGCGATCGCCTTCCTTTAATTTCTCCACAAGTTGTCCGGCTGCTTCTTTAACAGTTTCCAGTGGTCTTCCTTCCATAGAACCACTGTGGTCTAAAATCAAACAGAGGTTTAATGGTACAGTCCTTTCTAACTCATCAGCCATAGCTGAAATAGATAGGGCCAGTTGACGTTGAGATGAAGATTGAGAGGCATCAATATTGGTATCGTTGAGAGCCGAATGTAGATTAACTTTCATAAAATGTACTAGGAATTTTTCTACTACTTATTTAAGGATATCTCCACAAATATAGGGAAAAATTTCGATATAAATATCAAGAAATTAGATTACTCAACAATATAGATAATTCTGGTAAAATCTGCACCTAGAGAAAAAACACTATCTTTGCTAAATGTTGACTCTAAAAATCAAGTAACGGTAAATCTGCCATTTTTGCCCAATAATTATGGTAAAATCCACACCTAGACAAAAAAACTTGTTTTAGGTAAAAATATCAGAGTTACATTATAACTAATCAAGAGGATGACTAATAACCAATCGTATCCGCTACAATAATATTACGCAGGCTAACATAATCAAAAGATAGTACAATCATTATTAGGAATTATCTCATGAACTCACCAATAAAAGCAGTTCAAACAAGCACTTACTATGGAGATTCATCTTTTCGTACACCACCCCCTGATTTAGAATCTTTAATGTTAAAAGAGCGAATCGTTTATTTGGGGTTACCATTATTTTCATCCGATGAAGTAAAAAGAAATATAGGCATTGATGTTACCCAATTAATTATTGCTCAATTACTTTATCTACAATTTGATAATCCTGAAAAACCAATTTATTTTTATATAAATTCTACTGGTACTTCTTGGTATACAGGAGATGCAGTTGGTTTTGAAACAGAAGCATTTGCTATTTGTGACACCATGAGTTATGTAAAACCACCAATTCATACAATATGTATTGGTCAAGCTATGGGTACAGCAGCAATGATTTTGTCAGCAGGTACAAAAGGATATCGGGCAAGTTTGCCTCATGCTACTATCGTTCTAAATCAAGCAAAAACAGGAGCAAGAGGTCAAGCAACAGATATTTCAATTAGAGCAAAAGAAGTTTTAGCTAATAAGACAACTTTTTTAAATATTCTCTCTAAAAATACTGGTCAATCAATAGAAAAAATTTCTAAGGATACAGATAGAATGCTCTATATGACCCCGGAAATAGCTAAAGAATATGGTTTAATTGACCAGGTTTTAGCAAGTAGAAAAGAACTACCAAAACCTCTACCTGCTCCTATTTAAAGTCCTCAATAAAATTAACAAGTTTTGGCAAGTAGAAAAGAACTGACAAAACCTTTCCCAGAAAATAAGGTCTCAAGTATTCCCTAATTAGGGGATGAAAAAAATGCTCAATTCAGTATTTCAATCCTACCTATTCTAAGAGGTACTGATAACTGAAATAAGTCTTCAATAAAATAAAACGGAAAAAAATATTATGCCTATAGGTGTTCCAAGTGTTCCTTATCGTCTTCCTGGCAGTCAGTATGAAAGATGGATAGATATTTATACTCGTCTTGGTCAGGAACGAATTATCTTTCTCGGTCAAGAAGTGACGGATGCCCTAGCTAATAGAATTGTAGCCTATATGTTGTATTTGGACTCTGACGATCCAAATAAGCCCATTTATCTTTACATCAACTCTCCTGGTGGCTCTGTAACAGCAGGATTGGCAATATACGATACTATGCAGTATATCAAAGCAGATGTCATTACTATTTGTTTGGGTTTAGCAGCTTCAATGGGATCTTTTTTATTAGCTGCTGGAACTAAAGGTAAAAGACTAGCTTTACCTAACTCCAGAATTATGATTCACCAACCCATGGGAGGTACTCGTGGTCAAGCTACAGATATTGAGATTGAAGCTAAAGAAATTCTCCGTGTTAGATCGGTATTAAACAATATGTTGGCAGAGCGGACAGGTCAATCTTTGGAAAAGATAGAAAAAGATACAGACCGCGACTATTTTATGTCTGCTGAACAGGCGAAAGAATATGGTTTAATTGACCAAGTAATTGAAGAACGTTAAAATTAATGGATAATGGATAATTGATAATGGATAATTAATAATTAAAAGTCTATCTCAGGAACTTGATAATTGCGTTGGCAAACGTAAAGCTTCGCTAACAGAAATAATTATCCATTGTCCATTATCAATTGTTAAATATGAATATTGCAGATTATTATCGACAATTAGGGCTAAACTTAGGAGCTACTTTAGGAGAAGTAAAAGCTTCTTATCGGCGATTAGCAAGAATGTATCACCCAGATGTTAACCCAAGAGATCGGCAAGCTAAAGATAAGTTTATTGCAGTGACAGAAGCTTACAAAATTTTGTTGAATGTTGCTCCACCTCAAACAGAACTACCATACAATTATACTCCAACATCAACAACGAATAAAAAGTCAAAATCAGAAACTGGATATCCAAAAACTTCACCTCCAAAGCAAACAAAAGTTAGGGTAAATCGTAAGCAAGAAAAAGATAAAAATCAATTCCACACTTCAGAAGTAGAAAAGCAACTTAAACAAAATTATTATTTACACTTAAAGCAGTTATTAAAATATAAGAGATACCCTCGGGCAGTTGCTCTAGTAGAAGGTTTAGCTCAGAGAATGCCACAAGATTGGGAAGTACGACAGTGGCAAGCGATCGCCTATCAACGTTGGGCACGTCACCTTATTAGTGAGAGAAAACTCGATAAGGCCAGAAACTATCTGAAGAAAGCTCTTAAAACAGACCCCCAAAACCGCGCTCTATCCGCAGAAGTAGAACATGATTTTCGTCAATTGGAAAAGATTTATTGATTATTTGTAGATTTGATTCATAATTGTCAGTAGCTTTAAATAATTACTTGAAAGTTGAGCGTCGGTACGGAGCATTATGAAGAACTTAATTAGGAACATATAGCAGATTCCAAGTATATGAAGTAAAAATATAAACCCCAGTTTCTTGTTTGGGTGTGTAAGTCCTGATATATTTAAGCATAAATATATAAATAATTTGCTCTATATACTTATTGTCAAGTATAATTTAGCCAGTTTTTCAATTAGATTAGCTATTAATACTATTTAGCTCTAACAACAGTGAAAACTGTTTAAATTTCAAACTAAGAAATCATCGAATAAATTAACAATGACAGACATAAATCAAGAATTCCAAAGAGCTATCCAATTACAAAAAGAGGGAAATTTACAAGAAGCAGAGTCGATATATATAAACATACTAAAATCTGATAGTAATCATGTAGCTTCCCTGATTAACCTGGGTTTAATAGAGCAAGGAAAAGGAAAGCTAGATGAAGCAACTCAGTTCTATAAATATGCCTTTTCCTTAGATCCAAATAATATATCTCTCTTGTATCTTTTAGCGAGAATTACACAAGAGTTAAACCAATTAGATGAAGCTATTACCTACTGGCAAAAATTAGTACAACTAAAACCAGATTCTGCTTTAGAATTTTATGGAAATATTGGTAATAGCCTAGTTCAACAAGGTAAATTTGACGAAGCACTAAATTATTTTCGTCGTGCCCTAGAAATATCACCTAAGAGTTTTCAAGCTCATCAAGCGATCGGTAATTTGCTGATTAGACAAGAAAAACTTTTGGAAGCTAAATCAGAATTTAGTAAAGCACTACAGATTAATCCTAATTATCAAACTGCAAAAGTTTGGTTGACTTTAGTTGATAAGTTACTCAAGGGAGACAATCTAGTTTCATTCAATTATCAAAACACTCCCATAAGATTTGAAATAACAGGCAAAAATCTAGCAGTAGAAATTGCCAATATCGGTGGAAATTTTTATGAATTAGCTGAGTTAGAGTTTATACGGCAGAATCTAAAATCATCAAATCCAGTTATTGTTGATATTGGAGCAAATACAGGGAATCATTTAGTCTACTTTGCAAAGATTATGCAGGCAGCAAAAGTTATTCCCATAGAATTTCATCCAGAAATTATTGCAGCGTTGAAGAAGCATATCTCAATGAATCAAGTTAGTAATATTGACTTATCTAAATTAGGATATGCTCTTGGTAAAAATCATGGTAAATCTTTTATAAGAGAACATCCTGCTAAAGATTTCTGTTTAACAGAAATTGCCGATAATATCATCAATGGTACAGAGGTAGTAGTTGTGACTTTAGATGAATTAATTAGTGAAAAAGTAGATTTCATCAAAGTTGATGTCCAGGGCAAAGAAATAGACGCTTTGGCAGGATCAAAAAATTTGATATCTAGTTATCAACCTGATATGCTAGTTGAAGTTGCCAAAAATCATATTAAAGACTTTAGGAAATTTTTAGAAGCAGTCAGATATCGAACTGTTAAGGCATTTGATCATGGAAGATATGTCAATTTCTATATTAAACATACCAACTAAAACTAAAATTTAGATTTGCTCGGAGTACATGGTAGTCAAAGTATATAGCATTCCTATTTAGCTTTAGATAAAAAATATCAGGAAAAAAGTCAGCAGGCAATAGGTAAAATAATGTCAAACTTCTGATCTATTTTTGGATTTTCTACAAATCTTTTAGGATTGCTATATCTGAGGAAATTAGGTAAAAATTATAGCTATAATTTGCTTTTTGTTTTTCTCAAATTTACTACTCTTTTGATTATATTCTAAGTTTGACTTCGCTTACTCTATATAAATGTAAACAATAAACTAATGCAAAACTTAATTATCTGGCTAATAATATTTATAGTCAGCTTGTTCGTTCTGATCAAAGCTTCTGACTTCTTTACAGATGCAGCAGAAAAAATAGGTATATATTTAGGAATTTCTCCTTTTTTAGTTGGGGTAACAATAGTATCAGTAGGAACTTCTCTACCAGAATTAGTATCATCCATTATAGCAGTATATCAAAATTCTTCTGAAATTGTTTTTGGTAATGTTATAGGTTCAAACATTGCAAATATTTTCTTGATAATTGGTACTGCATCATTAATTAGTAGCCCTTTAAGGATACAATATGAATTAATAAATGTAGATTTACCACTATTTGTTGGTTCGGCTTTTTTATTAAGTTTAACGGTTTTAGATAGTAACTTTTCTATAAATGAAGCTATTATCTGTATTTTGGGATATGTTGTATACGTTTTGTATACAATAAGTAGTGGTAAAGAAGAGCAGCAGTCAAGAGCCAAAAATAGGTCAAATAAACGTTTACTACTGAAACAAATAGTAATTGTGATTATTAGTTCATTATTTGTATTTTTGGGTGCTACTTATACAATTGAATCTGTTACTAAAATTTCCGAAATATTGCAAATTGCTAAAGAGTTAATTGCTTTAAGTGCCGTCGCCCTTGGTACATCATTACCAGAACTAATAGTTACTATTTCTGCTGCGAGAAAAGGAAACCCAGAAATTGCAGTAGGAAATGTTTTAGGTTCTAATATTTTCAACTCATTAATGGTAATGGGAATACCAAGATTTACAGGTAATTTAGTAATTACTGAAGATGTTATTTCCAGTGGGTTATTAGTTTTATTAGCAGGAACAATTTTATTCTTTTTTGTCACTCAAGATAAGCAGGTAACTCGTTGGGAAGGATTGATATTTTTCCTGTTCTATGGATGGTTTATTGGCAACATCTTTGGGTTGGTATAATTACCTAGATATAATTAATTTAATATTGATAGGAGATAGGCAAAATACAATAAGGAATATACCTGATTAGTAAGTACAAAAATAATATAAATTTCGATTTTTGGTACTCCTGACGTTAACTTTTCTTATGATTATAGACCTAATATTAAGTCTGCAGTTATTTTTGAGAATTGATATTAGCATTTTGAGCAAACAAGGCTGAAAAAATCAAGAGACAATTTTTCCTCCTACCTCCTCTATAAGAGAGTTTTTGTCAAAGAAATCTTAACGTAGCCCTATCCCTATCTACTATAGAAGAGCAAGACAATATAACTGATACAATTTCTATGTAACAATGCGCTTAATAATTATTACCCAGACCTGAAATTTACTGATAGTTGTTATCTTTTATTAAGCGGAAATTCATGGATAAATGGTATGAGTTCAGTTTTGCTACACACATGAAACACGATAAAACTACGTTTTGCTTGCGGGATAGAACTCCCTTCCGTCTCTTGATCGCAAAAAAATTTTCACTTCAGAAAACAATTTTATAATTTAGGGTTTGCTGAATAAATCTTTTGGTAAGGGTAGGAGTCAGGAGCCAGGAGTCAGGAGTCAGGAGAAATGGGAATTATAGAAAAGGTACGATAAAGAATTGTCCCTTGATTTTTCTGCCATAGTCAGCCCAAAATGCTAATTTTTTGAGCTTTTTATACCGAAAACCTTGCAACTTTTCAGAAAATAAAGGCTTTAGCCTTTATTTGTCAATGTTTTGATATTTAATCAGCAAGCCCTAATTTATAAATTTTTTGCCAGAAAAGCTTCCTACCCTTTTTAATATTTGCTTGATAAACAGTATCTAATTCCTAACTCCTAACCTTAGCAAAAGACTATTTCAGCAGACTCTAAATAGTAATTGGGGAATCAACATAAATATTTGGCTCTTGCATATTAAATTCTATGCCAAATTTTTTCAGTTCCTTAGCAAAATTCTGATTTGCAACTTCTAATAGTTGCTTCCTTAGTTGAATATAATTTTCACTAGAACCAAGAATAAAAAATTTTATTCTTGCACGACTTTTATTCGTAGCTTCATGGAGAAATATAGTTATTTTCATAGTACCTGGATCAATTCCCATTGATGAATCTTTACTATTTATACCTACTTGCTGAACAAGAGCTTCTTCTTGTTCCGTAAGTTTTTTAGTAAAGTCTCAATATAATAAAACCATCACTTTTTTACCACGGGTAATATTCTCTATTGCTACATCAGCTAGTTTATTGTTAGGCACAATATACAATGTACCTGTAGCTGCCACCCTAACTTTACTGGAACGCAAACCAATAGATTCTACTCTGGCGTATATCTCACCCGATCCTAATGAGTAACGAATATAATCTCCAGGAATAAAAGGACGATCTAAAAATAAAACTATCGTACCAAAAAATTGTTCCAAAGTTTTGGACGCTGAAAAACTAATAGCTATTCCACCAATAGATACACCAGCTAACAAACCTGTTAGTGGAAACTTTTGACTTTGAGCATAGCTGACTAATGCTATAAATCCAATTACTACATTTGCTATAGTCTCAAATACTAAGAGTAACTCATTTTCTAAACCTGATTTAGAAATAATTTTAACCCCATATATTCTAATAAGTTGACGGAATACTCGAGAGGCTAACCATGCCAGACTAACAACTACAGAAAAAACTATTAGTGGATGAAAGAATTTGTAGAATTGTTGATAATCTATCAACCAAGCTGAGGATAGAGAAATTAATAGACAAGTGCCTGCAAATTGAAAAGGTTCTTTTAGAGGTTCGAGAAAATTATTGATAATTTTTTGCCCTGTACCTGGAATAAAATTTTTAATAATTACACCCAATATTACGGATGTATATTTTCCTATCAATATTCCTACCAAAGCAAAGATAAAGAAAATTAAATAATTAGGAATGCTAGTAGCATCCAAAGAAACAAATACCTGATTTACTTGATTAAGTATATCTGATAAAAACATATTAACTTATACTATTTATCATCCATTAATGCTGCTTTGTGAAAACCAATTTAGACTTTGGTCTTTTTTCTGAATGTTGCACAACTAGGTTAAGCATTCAGCCATCAGCTTTTAGCTTTTAGCTATTAATTTATTATCTTTGAAAGAGGAAGTAAAGTTTAAATATCAAGCAAAAATTCAAAGCTACTTTTCAAGCAGATTAGCTAATATTACTGATGAATTCAAAAGCTATTAGTGCATTATGAGCCAGAAAAAGCTGATACCATATCCGGTTATTATAGGCTAAGTTATAAAGTGAGGCAAAAAGTAACACTCAATCGGCAAGAGAAAGAATTTATAATAAGCTTTTATAAATCGGATTTAGCATGACTACTAATAGAATATCTAAATGCTGACCAACCAGGGATAATGAAATCTGAAAGTAGATATTTTTGGATAACTCTTTCCTCAAAATATATACGGTTGAAAATCAATTATAATTATTTAATATGCAACTATTTTATGATAACTTTCTACATTCATCTTTTTACTTATTTTTGCACTCCTCTCCTCCCTTGCTCAAGAAAATTTAGCATTTATAAAATTGATATTAGACTGTAATTGGTGAATCAACATAAATACTAGGTTGTTCTATATCAAAAGCAATACCATATTCCTTAAGTTTCAAAGTAATTCTTTGACTGGCATTATCCAGCATTTGACGACGAAAATCCATAGATACTTTACCAGAACCTAAAATAAAAAATGTAATTTGTGCTTGAGTAATATTTTCTGATTGAGAATTCCGTGCATTTTTAAAGGTAATATCAGTATTACGAGGGTCAATGCCAAATATATCAGCAGTACTTGTTAAGATAACTTGACGGATTAATGCTTGTTCTTCAATATCTACATAACGATAAAAAGTTAAATATAAAATAGACATAACTTTCTTCGCTGCACTAAAGTTTTCAATATTTACCTGTGTCAAAGAATTATTAGGAACAATTATTAATGTACCTTTTCCAGAAGAACGAATTTTAGTTGAGCGTAAACCAATAGATTCTACTCTACCAAAAGTTCCATCAGGAAGACCAATATAGTCATCAATTACAAAAGGTCTATCTATATAAAGAAGAATTCCACCAAGTAATTGACTTAAAGTATTTTGGGAAGCAAAAGCAACTGCTACACCTCCTATTCCTAAACTAGCAATTAAACCAAATACATTTACTTGGTGAGTTTGAGCAAAAATGATAATAGCTAGAACAATAATAATAAAGTTTGCTAGAAATTTACCTACTATAAATAAGTCACTATTAGCTTGACGATCGCTTCTGAATGCTGCTTCTATTAAATAGATATCAAAAAATTTTTTAACAAATTTAAAACCTAACCAAGTAGTGGTAATAGTTAAGATTAAACTCAGGATTATTTCCAGAATAAAAGCTTCAGAATATGGTGTAACAGCTAGAAGAGTTATTTCAGATATTGCTAAAGCAATGACTACTCCAATTAATAATTTATTCGGAGATATAATAATCTTATATGCTTCCACAATTTCTGTAGATACTATTTTTCCTATTAGTTCAGGTAGTTTACGAATTCCTAGAAGTGCAACTATTGCTATTACTCATATTGCAAGTAAACGCAGAATACTACTAACATCTATAACTATCTGTTCTGGAAAATTAAAATAATCTAGCATAGATAATCTAACTTCAATATTAACCTCTAATCTTTTAATCTTTTGATTAATGATAGTATAAAATTTACAAAAATATCTGCCTTTAAGATAGCGATCGCCTCATACATATTCCCAATTCAATAGTGGGATAGCGATCGCTAAACAAAATATAGTTTTATCGTTTCAGTAGTGCTAAAAAATATTCATTTTGTTGGTTACTCAGGAAATTCAGGAATAACCCATTTAGGAGGAGCCATTCTTTTTTTCATCACTGCTTCTTCAGCCATTTCTAGCATTTTATCTAAAGAAGTATTATCAATAAACTTTGATATTTCTTGTGCATATTCCTTGTTAGGACAACCATCGCCTAAAACGCACCCATTTACACAAGCTTCTGCACAATTTATAGTATTTTCCACACAATTTTCCTCTGTTAACTTAGTAATTTTATACTAGATAACCTTTTTAAGTTATCCAGCTCAGAACTTAATCATTATTTGATAGACTCTACCATACTTGTGTTTAATCTTCAATGTTTTTTTGTTCACTAATAATTGAATTTAAACAATTTATCCATGATTATTTCTATCAACTAAAAAATATGTATTCATTTTTCCCTTGCCCTTAATCATAATACTTCCTCTTGACTCAAATATATATTTACCTTTTAAATGATCGTAGGTTGATTTTGTAACTTGAATCTTATCAGGTTCACCATGAGATTCCATGCGACTTGCAGTATTAACTGCATCACCCCAGAGGTCATAAATAAACTTTTTCCTACCAATAACACCAGCAATAACAGGACCAGTATTAATTCCCGTTCTAATACTAAGTTGCATATTATTTTTTTGATTAAAATAAGCAATTGCTGCCTGCATATCCAAAGCCATTTTAGCAATTGCCTCAGCATGATCTACCCTTGGTTCTGGTAAACCTCCAACCACCATATAAGCATCTCCAATAGTTTTAATTTTTTCCAAACAATATCTATCAGTCAACTCATCAAAGCAAGAAAATATTTCATTTAGCAAATCAACTAATTGTGAAGGATTAATATTTTCTGATAGCTCAGTAAACCCTACTAAGTCAGCAAATAAAATAGTAACTTCTGCAAAACCATCAGCAATATCTTTCTGCCCTTCCTTTAATTTTTCTGCAATAGTTTTTGGCAAAATATTTAACAACAATCTTTCTGATTTTTCTTGTTCAGCATATAAGACTTCTTCTGCTTTTTGACGTCGGTCAATTTCTGTGGAGACTCGCTCAAACATTTGATTAAAAGCTATCATTACCTCTCCCAATTCATCCTGACGCTGAACAGAAACAGAATAAAATTTCACTCGGTCGCCATTTTTACTCAAAGCTTCTCCAGCAGCAATTAAGTCATCTCTTAACTTCAAAATAGGATCAATTAATGTGACTCCTAATACTTCCATTGTTACCAAAGTTACGAAAGCAGAGATAACTATTACAAGCACTGTAATTCTGCCAATATAACCATATAATTCTTGTTGAATTTTAGAAGCATCGTGACGAGCAATTAATGTGTAATTAATTCCTAAATAATCTGCGGATAATGCCACATCATATCGTTTACCATCTTGACTTCTAACACGGAGAATATTGTTGTCCCCAAGATGAGAAAAATCTATTTCTGGAGCTTCACCAATAGTTTCAATTAATTCTCCTTTAGAATCATAGATTCTGACTCCCAAAATTACAGAATCTTCTGTTAATGTTTTTACCTTCATCTGAAAGATGCCATCAGACATCATGCTGGTTTGAGTTAAACGTACAATAGAATTAAAAATTGCTCCAGAAACATCTTCTAGTTGGTAAAGTAATTCCTCTTCCCGCCGCTTATAAGATGGAATTAAAATTAAAGTTTCAATTACTACTATACTGGCAAATATCCACAAGACTATTTTTCTGGATAAACGTGCTCTAAAAGAACAAAATAATCTGGAAATTTTAGGAAACATATAAAATTTATTTGGTGGGAATTTTACTAAAAGCTTGCACCACTCACCCTCAAATAAAAAAACTCAAATACGATGAATTATACCAAATACCCTTAATTAGGTATAAAAAAAGGTTTCATCTTCACCCAATTAGTAAATCTTTCTCAATTCTTTTCCCTCCTGAATCCTGACTCCTCATTAACTATCTAATTATACCAATGCTACCGGATTTGATATTAGCTAATGCTAATTAACTTCAATAATGTGACAAGTAATCTGATAAAACTTAGTTTAATTATTGGCTAAAATTACTATAATTTAAATGTTTTAGTGAATTCAATCTTAAACTATGATTTTTGAATGTCTTGAGTATCTCTTAAATTATGTTTCGGAGTTTTTCTACATGAAATGTAGACCTCAGAATTACTCACTCGATGCATGACTCTTGAATTGAGTTTCACTATATAGAAGGCATTCAGATTGTATATTTTCTCTTCCTAGTTAACGGTTCTATTTTCCCTCTTCGAGATTTGACACAAAGACTTTAAATTTTCAACAGCTTATTATATTTTATAGCATTCCAGAAAAAGATTAGGAAATTATCAAGGCTATCTAGTTTTTAAATTTTATTTTTTGAATTTTCAATAATTTTTAACAAATTAATAATAATTGATATAAAAATTCTCAGATTTGTGAGATAGAAAGTTCTAGGTTTTAGTGGTGCTTATACCAATTTTATAAACGTTTGCTACAAATGGTAGAAATAAGGAAGAAGGAAGAAGGAAGAATGGATAAACATTCAAAAAAAAGTAAAAACGATAGATATAACTATCTAAAATGAATTGGAGCAGCTATTTTTCAGCACATCCGATCGAGAGCTACCTTTTCCTAGCATTCTTTTTTCAAAGTAGTACTTAGAAATTTTATAGGCATAAAAATAGCTGAAAAAGAAGGATAAAGATATTACTTGGAAGAGGAGAAAATTATAAATCTATATTAACCAACCTAATTTTGTATCACAACATTTTTAACTGCTACAGCTCTTTAGCTACACATCATAAAAATCCAAAAATAAAACTGATATCCAGCAAAAAAAATTGACTAGATATCAGTTTTCAAGGCACACAAAAACAGAAACTATTGACAATATAAACTTTGGTCTAACTTACTACTACTCGGTTAAGTAACTCATAAAGAAAAGAGTTAATAAAACCCAGTGCTACAGCACCAATTAGGGCACTCCAAAATCCCCAACGTAAGCGAAATCCACTGACAAACCAAGCAGCTAAACCAAAGATAGCCATATTTAGAAGTAGAGTAAAAATAAAACTCGAAAGAACAATCTTAATAGGCAAAGCTATAGCAACTAAAACCGGACGAACAAGAGCATTTAACAACCCAAAAACTGCCGAAGAAGTTAACGCGATTTTAAAATCATCAATTTCTACTCCTGTGGGCAACTTAGAAATAAGAAATAAACTCACAGCAGTAACAAACCAAAGAATCAAAAGTTCTATAATACTCATTTTTTTCTCCTTAATTAACTAGCTGTCAACTTTTAACATTCAACTATCAGCTTTTAGCCGCTCTGGCTAAAATCCCTTTTCCGTTCCGGAATGCTGGACAAACGCTAACTTAAAAAAAATAATCTTGCTGACTGCTGACTGCATTATTTAACAAAAATCTAAACATTAAATCGGAAGAGCATAACATCCCCTTCCTTGACAAGATAATCCTTACCTTCACTCCTCAGCAAACCTTTCTCCTTCGCAGCAGTCATTGAACCACTACCTACTAAATCGTTATAAGCAATTGTTTCTGCTCGAATAAAACCACGTTCAAAATCTGTATGAATTACACCAGCAGCTTGAGGAGCTAACATTCCAGCCTTAATTGTCCAAGCCTTAGTTTCTTTCTCTCCAGTAGTAAAATAAGTACGCAATCCCAATAATTCATAAGTTGCCTTAATTAGAGATTTTAACCCACCTTCTTCTACTCCCAAAGATTCTAAATAATCAGCTCTTTCTTCCTCTGGTAACTCAATTAATTCTGATTCTACCTGAGCTGAAATTATCACAACTTGAGCATTTTCCACAGCAGCAATATTGCGGACTTTTTCAACCCAATCATTCCCACTAGCCAAGTCATCTTCTGACACATTAGCAGCATAAATTATGGGTTTAGAAGTTAACAGATTTAAAGGCTTAATTAGGAAAGATTCGTCTTCATTTAAACCAGCCATTCTCACTGACTTACCTTCATTTAAAATAGTCTCTAATTTTTCTAAAATTTCTAATTCTGCTTGAGCATCTTTACTGGTACGAGCTTGTTTTTTCGTCCGTTCAATTCGTCGTTCAACCTGAGCTAGATCGGACAAAGCTAATTCTAAATTAATTACCTCAATATCTCGTACTGGATCGACGGAACCAGAGACATGAATAATATCCTCACTATCAAAACAACGAACTACTTGAACAATGGCATCAACCTCTCGAATATTAGATAAAAATTGATTACCTAAACCTTCTCCTTTACTTGCACCCTTGACTAAACCAGCAATATCAACAAATTCAATTCTAGTAGGAATAGTTTGGGCAGAATTAGAAATTTTAGTTAGCACGTTTAACCGCTCATCTGGCACTGCCACCACACCAACATTCGGTTCAATTGTGCAAAATGGGAAGTTAGCAGCTTCTGCCTTGGCATTAGCAACTAAAGCATTAAATAGGGTAGATTTTCCTACGTTGGGTAGTCCGACAATTCCAGCTCTGAGCATAAATTTAAGTCAAAAATTAAAATTTAAAAGTTAAAATTTAAAGAAATTACAGATAGGGTTACTATACAACTGCATATCTAATAAGGATAGCAGAAGGAAAGAAGAATCTTGATTTCTAACCTCAAGTTTCACTTAAAATCAGGAATTAAAAAATAAAAAAATATACTTTGCCTTTGTTGTTAAATTAGCAAAAGCTAGGTAGATCGGCCTTCAATAATTGATAATTAACAATTAATAATTACCTCTTCTTATAAAAAAGAAGAGGATTAGACTAAAGGAAATTTTTTTCTTTTCTTGGTCGATTGGATATGGCGTTTAGCTAGCGCACAACGCGCGTTAACGGCTGTCGCCGATATGAAAAGCGGAACGCTGCAAGAGCGCGAAACCTCGCCATCCCACCCTTCGGGAAGCTCCGCTAACGACCGCTTTTTCTCCATGAATTGAGAGGATTTATACCTTGATTTTCGGTAAATTTTGCAGTTTAGAAAAACTGTTTATGAAAATAAAAATTTAATAATCTCAAGTATTTATTATTTAATAGTGAAGCCGATTACAACAGCTATGCAGAGCATTATCAGCAACTAAATAAATAAACTGAAAGAATTATTTTGCCTGTCTTGTTTAAGAATAGGTATTATAGGAAAATTTGAATGTTTGACCAAACTAAAGCACCAATAATTGAAACCCTTAAAAATCTTACCCAAAAAAACCATGCTCCTTTCTACACACCAGGACACAAACAAGGAAAAGGAATTGCACAGCCACTCACTGATTTATTAGGAACAAAAGTATTTCCTGCAGATTTACCAGAGTTACCAGAACTAGATAACTTGTTTACTCCCAATGGTGTAATTCAGGAAGCTCAAAAATTAGCAGCAGAAACCTTTGGCGCATTAGAAACTAAATTTCTAGTTAATGGTTCCACTACAGGAATTATAGCTGGAATTCTAGCTACTTGTGGAAATGGGGACAAAATAATTTTACCTCGGAATATCCATCAATCAATAATTTCTGGACTAATTTTATCTGGAGCAATTCCAATTTTTATCCATCCAGACTATGAGTCAAATGAAGACATTCCCTTAAGTGTCACTCCTAAATCTATTGCCCAAACCTTAGCAAAATATCCTGATGCTAAAGCTGTAATGATAGTTTATCCCACCTATCATGGTGTTTGTGGAGATATTACAGCGATCGCCCAACAAGTCCATAAATATAATATCCCTCTTTTAGTAGATGAAGCTCACGGTCCACATTTTGCCTTTCATTCAGAGTTACCCACACCAGCATTAGTAGGTGGAGCAGATTTAACAGTACAGTCGATTCATAAAGTCTTAGGGGCAATGACTCAAGCATCAATGCTGCATTTGGGCAGCAAACGCATAGACTCAGCTCGACTCAACCAAGCTTTACAGATGTTACAGTCAAGCAGTCCAAATTATTTACTTTTGGCATCTCTCGATGCTGCCCGTCAACAAATGGCTTTGTTTGGTCAAGAACTAATGAGCCAAACCATACAATTAGCTAATGATGCTAGAAACAGAATTAGTCAACTGCCAAATTTTTCTGTATTTGACAAGCAAGGAGAAAATTTGACCCCTTCAGCAGGAGACTCAGACTCATTAACGAATCATGGGGAAGAAGGGAGTTGGGAATCAGGAGCAATATTTTCTATTCCCAATTCCCCAATTGAGAATTATTCTAACCCAGGATTTATTGCCCTTGATCAAACTAGATTAACTATTAAAGTCTCCAATATTGGGTTGAGTGGGTATGAAGCTGATGAAATTTTGCATCACGAATTAGGAGTCACCTGTGAATTGCCTAGTTTCCAACATCTGACATTTATTATTTCTCTAGGAAATACAAAGGCAGATATTGATCAATTAGTAACAGCTTTGGTCAGTTTAAGTTATCGGGGTAGGGTTGAACTACCTACCGATGACAGGAAAAAATTTGACCTGGAGCTGATTGATTTTTCCATACCAGTTTCTCCTAGAGATGCTTTTTTTGCTGATAAGAATTGTTTTCCCATAGAAAAATCGATAGGACATATTAGTGCCGAATTAATTTGTCCCTATCCACCTGGGATTCCAGTATTAATACCTGGTGAAATTATTACAGAAAAGCATATTCAGATACTTGAACAAGTCCTAGGATTAGGTGGCATAATAACAGGATGTAGTGACCCTACTCTTAAAACTATCAAAGTATCTAGATTTTAGTTTTGACCATTTATCAAACCTGAGATTAATTGAAGGGATATTACATCACGCTTAGTTGACGAGTAAAAACTCAAATTAACTAAATTGAAGGATATATTAATATCTAGGTGTAGTTAAAAAAACTATAGTGCTATGTATATGTATATGTATATGTATATGTAATGTTTAGACATATAGTGACTTTTAGGAATCCCACAACCTAGCCTAGTTTTAGAGTTGAGAGGATATAAATCCTTCCTTATTTATTGCTACAAAAATAATTTTCTATGCCTTCCCAACTTTGGCCTTATGTTACTCCAGGTATCCCAGATGACTTATTTGAACGTTTACCCGGTATTCCCATGAGTAAGCGAGAAGTCCGCTTACTATTAATATCTTATTTACGATTACAATCAGATTCAGTAGTATGGGACATTGGTGCAGGAACAGGAACCATATCTGTAGAAATCGGCTTGATATGTCCTCAAGGTCGAGTTATTGCCATAGAAAGAGATCAAGAAGTAGCAAATTTAATTCGGAGAAATTGTGACCGCTTTGGAGTAGAAAATGTCACAGTAGTTGAAGGTAATGCTCCTGAATGTCTTGATAGTTTAACCGATGCACCTAGCCGTGTCTGTATAGGGGGAGGTCGTTATATCAAAGTTATACTGCAAGAAGTTTGGAAAAGATTATTACCACAAGGTCGAGTCATTGCCACGGCTGCTAATCTAGAAAGTCTTTATGCTGTTTCTGAAAGTTTTGCTGATTTGCAAGTGAGGAATGTAGAGGTAGTGCAGTCGGCAGTAAATCGTCTTGAGACGAGAGGAATACATCAAACCTTCGCAGCAATTAATCCTATATTTATTTTGAGTGGAGAAAAAATAAATTAATTTGTTATTTACCTTCAAATTAAACAAAAATCAACTAAGTAGGGCTGAGAGAAATTGTTTAATTACTATCCATAGTTAGGGTTGGCGCTCACAAGAATGAAAGTGTTTACTGATATTGCTTTTGGCATTTTTAAGTCTGGAAAAAGTGCCCTAGCTTTGAGTTGAAAAGCCTCAAAAAGTTAGTATTAACAGCAAGATTTGGACAGAGAAATTGAGGGATAATTCTTCCGACTGCCTTCTCTAAATTCCTTACTCCTCCTGTCTTCTGTCTTCCCCTCCCAGTTCCCCTCCTGGGAGGGGCGGGGGTGGGTTGGGTTAGGGGTGGGTTGTCTCCTGACTCCTACCCTCACCCATAAGACTTTTGAGTGCAAACCATAGTTACTATTTTCCGGTGTTCTCTCTCAAAAATCATTTGATATTTAATTTTACCGAAATATTGTGGTTTAAAGCCTCCCCTTTTAAGGGGATAATAAATAAAAATTTTCCTGTTCGTCAATCCTATCCGTTTTCAAGGAGAGGTAATTCTCAATTCTCAATTCTTAATTCTCAATTCTTGAACTACCTACTAAAATTCGTAATTACATATTAAGGGGGTTGCATAATCCAGATATGAATTATTAATATTCACCCCCATTCAATCCCTGTTCCTAAATTCCTACCTTCTTCTTATCCTTCTTGATCTTCCCGTTCCTTTTTCCCCTTTCAACTCTTCCCTATGGTAATTTTTTGATAAGTATTTAAACGGACATGATATAATAGCTATTAAATTATTAGGATATTAAATTAGGCGCTGCAATTTTTGATCAAACAAAAATTTATATTTAAGGTTTAAGTTAGCAATATTATGTCTTTGTCTCGAATAATTAGTGGATTTGTAGCGATCGCCGTAGCTCTGGGAATGATTATTTTTGGGGGATGGTGGTTTACAGTAGGTATAGGAATCATAGTTTACCTAGGGCAACTCGAATATTTTCAACTAGCCCGTGCTAAAGGTATTGCACCAGCGGCCAAAACTACTTTAGCACTAAGTCAGATAATGATAATAGTAGCAGCTCTAAATCCTAACCTAGTAGATGCCATATTTACACTAGCAGGAACCATAATTTGTTTTTATCTACTATTTCAACCAAAATTAGCAACTATCGCTGACATCGCATCATCAATCTTAGGTCTATTTTATTGTGGATATCTACCTAGCTATTGGATAAGACTCAGAGTTGGACTTGAAGCTCCATTACAAACATCCCAAATAACTTTAGAAAACTATGAGCATATTTCATGGATAGACCCTTTGAGTTGGCCTTCGAGCTTAACATTTACTCTACTTGGTTTTTGCTGTATATGGGCGGCTGATATAGGAGCTTATTTTGTAGGAAAGTTCTTTGGTAGAATTAGACTTTCAGAAATAAGCCCGAAAAAGACTGTTGAAGGTGCAGTATTTGGAGTTTTAGGTAGTGTAGGAGTCTCTACAATAGGTTTTTGGTACTTAGATTTGCCTGGTTCACCTTGGACAGGTGCTGCCCTTGGTTTAATAGTAGGTATTGCTAGTCTGCTTGGAGACTTAACTGAATCGATGATGAAACGAGATGCAGGTGTTAAAGATTCTGGACAACTAATACCAGGACATGGAGGAATTCTTGACCGCACTGACAGTTATGTTTTTACCGCACCCCTTATATATTATTTTTTAACTTTACTTTTGCCAGTCCTTAAAATTTCAAATTAGTATGTGGTGTTGGTTAGTCATTGTGAGGTAAATTTATTTTTATTCTTTTTTGCTCTGAGTTCAGGTGTTCCCTCAAACCTAGAATTTTATACCTCACTCACACCTAATAATTTCTATAATTTACAGCAATTATTAGGGCGTATGGCGTATGAGGTACAGCTCAAGACGAATCTCTATTCTCTATTTATCAAAGTGATAAAACTTTGTACCTCACTAACTCCGAAACTGCTGTAATTTAGGGATTAACTATCAAACTACCTCCACAAATAAGTTGACTAGAATCTAATGTTAATTCATGTATTTCAACATCGGAGCCTAAGTCAACTTTGATATTATCTGAAAAGCAATTACTAGGCTTTTGTGAAACTTGAAGATTCAAATTTTCTAGCAACAATTCACAACTACTAGCAAGTTTAAAATCAGTATGTAAATTTAAAGGAATCTTGGCATCAGATTTAGACAGAATATTAGCAAAGAAACTTAGATAACCTGTAGATATTTCAGCTTTCTGGTCATGCAAGCTAATAGGTTGATCTAGGTCTGCTATAATATCTGGTTGTAATAGTGGAATTAAAAACTCAATAATAGCCTCAGCTAAGAGAGGAGATCGTAGACTAGCATTAAAGTCAGATTCTAGCAATTTAATCTGACCAGATATAGGAAAAGATTCTAATATTTTTAATGGCTTACCCTTGATGATTTGACCAATATTAATCCGAATTCCACTAGCAGATAACTTTACCTCAGTTAAATGTAACCCTCGAAAAATTACATTAGAAACAGCAACAGAAACTTGAGGAATTTTACCTGTAATAATTTGGCGATCGCCACCTTCAATATGAACTTTTAATTTTTCTACCTGCTCTAATTGGGATTTTAACCAAAATTGCAAAGCAGGAGACAGAAATCTACTAACAATTCTACTCTTTCTTTTAGTTGATATTTGCTCTTGACTCTGAAGAGCAACATCAGAATCAGAAGTTTGATGCAGTTCTGGTAATTTTTTATTCATCAAAGGCACCACGAGGATTAGTATACTTAGTTTTGTAATTATTTCCAGAGATAGGAAATATATAAACTAGCAGATTTTACAGATTTAGGCTAGGGGTAAATATCCAATTCGGTAAATATAGTCATCCTCGGCAAAGTTGTGTAGAAAATATATGCAGAATTAAGCAAGAACGATAATAGTTTCAAACTTTTTCTCTATTTTGATTTTTTTTACACATCGGACATCAACTGCTCATAATAGCCATCGAAAATAATGGGTTGTCATAAATTAATTAATCGGTAAAATGACATGAAACTACTATTAATTATGACTCCTACTTCCCCGAATGTAGAGTTTATCATATTTAATGAGGTAGACTATTTTTTTATATTCTCTGTTCCCTATTCTTTTTGGGAAAAAAGACAAAAACTTTGTATCTTACCTATTTGAGAAATACTATATCAGACAATTAAAATCAAATTACCATATTGCTTTTATTCTGAATTCAGAATAATTTTTTACTGGTAATCTGATTATTAAAAGCGATCAAATCAAGAGTATGGATGAAAGATTACAAAAAATATTATCTCAGTGGGGAATAGCCTCTCGGCGTCAAGCTGAACAAATGATTATAGCTGGACGAGTAAAGGTTAATGGTAAAGTTGTCCAATTAGGTGAAAAGGCTAAACCAGAGTTGGACAAAATTGAAGTAGATGGTTTGCCCATCAGACCAGAAAATCGGCCCGAATCCATATATTTATTGCTTAATAAACCTATGGGAGTAATTTCAACTTGTTCGGAACCTAGTAAACGTAGTAAAGTTTTAGATATCTTAAGTACAGAACTGCAAAATGGAAAAGGTATTCATCCTGTAGGACGTTTAGATGCAGATTCTACAGGGGCGTTACTCCTCACAAATGATGGTCGGGTAACTTATGGTTTAACCCATCCCAAACATTGTCTTCCCAAAACCTATCAAGTCTGGGTAGAAGGTCATCCCCAGGAATCAACCTTAAAATTGTGGCGTCAAGGTATTATTTTATCTGGTAAAAAAACTTTGCCAGCTCACGTTAAAGTCTTAAAAGAATCTAATGGCTCTCAAACTCTTTTAGAAGTGGTTATTTCCGAAGGTAGAAATCGCCAGATTCGTCGAGTTGCAGAAAAATTGGGACATCCTGTACTCAAACTACACCGTACTGCAATTGGTCAAATTAAGTTGCAGTTACCTGGAGAGTCAGTTTTACCTATTGGCCATTATCGACCGTTAACAGATTTTGAAATCGACTTTTTGGATGACCAAATTATCAAATCTAAATTCAACTAAAAACTTTCTTTTATGACAAACAAATATGATTTTTAAAAGTTTTAACTGAGTTGCTCAAACAATTAAACATCCAAATCATATTTCTAAATTATTTTATACTTTGTGCTAGGTTAATCTTGCTGCCTTAATCAAAATATATTTTGTTTGCAAAACTTTTTTTTCAATCCTATTATCAATATATTTAGGAGTCATAAAAGTAAATTTTTCTTAAATAAAAACGGCAAAATAAATCATATTTTTGCTAAAATCAAGTCATACAAAATCAATTAAATAATGTTACAAACTATAGTAGTAATTAAAATACTTTATCTCAAATATCTCTTTGATTAAAAATAAAGTCTATCCTTTGTATCTAAGAAACTTAAATAGATGCCCATAGACAAAAAATACATAATAAATGCCCAAAATAAAAGTTTAGATTCTATGTATTCTCAATAATCAATTCTGAATCACAACTCCTAGTAATGCAAGTAAAAAGCCATCAGCTACCCTCTTATAGAGGAACTGAGAACTTCAGTGATTAACTATTAATTCATTCTCTGATAAGCAGAGATTAGTATTAAGATATTTAAGGATAATTAAAAGTATAGGAAAAAACTGACCTTGACCACTGTAAATGTATATTCATTATTTATGAAACACCTAAAAGCTGACCGTTAATAGCTAAATCCTTGCCTAGTAATTTGTAACCAAACTTTTTCCAACAAGGATAACTCTCAAAACAAGATAAATTATAATTTATATAATAAAATAAGTTAAAGCAATGGTGAATTTGACAGCAATCAAAAACCTGAAAAAAAGTTTTTCTTTTGTACCCTTAAAAAAACGTTTGAATCAAAGGAAAGAATTATCTTTTGAAGAAGAACAAATTCAGGCATTAAAAAATATAGGGTATAAGTTAAAAATGTTTAGAGATAAACATTCGATTTGTTTAGAAAGAGTGGCAGTAGTTACAATGATTAGAATTAATTTACTAGAAGCAATAGAAGAAGGTAATTTAGAACAACTGCCAGAGCCAGTTTATATTCAAGGTATGATTAAGCGATATGCAGATGCTATGGGATTAGATGGAGAGGAACTAGCAAACTTATTTCCCACTGCAAAAACTCAAAAAATTAGCAGAAAATCTCTCCCGAATATATCAATGTTTCAGCTACGACCATATCATCTTTACTTCCTATATGTATTGGTTGTTATGTTATCAGTTCGTTTGTTACCTTATGTAATTAGTGGATCTGATATATTAGCCAGAGAAAAGGGAATTACTAACTCTGAGAAACAACAATATCAACCAGAAAATCAGAGAGATTTCTCAGCTCAGGTATCTCCGGTAAATACCAAAACTGAGGAGAAATATTCAGACAAAACTACAGCACAAAAGCCAGAGAAACAACCTGTAGTGCTGAGTGTAATCGTCAAAGAAGAATCCTGGGTATCAATAGAGATAGATGGAAAAATAGCATTTGAAGGAACTTTAACTCAAGGTACTCAGAAAACTTGGTCAGCCCAAAAACAACTTGTTTTCTTTGCAGGAAATGCTGGTGGAATACTAATACCTATTAATAACGGACAAAATATGCAACTGGGAAAACCAGGTGAAGTAAAAGAAGTCGTTTTTACTCCTACTAATACCCAAATTTCCCAGTCTAAATAAGATCTTTTCCTTCAGGGTGACATTTCAATAATGTTAAAAATTCAACAGTATTATTTCTTTTCAGATTAATCCTGATTTGCTGGGGTACGGCCATAAATGTCTGTCACCTCTTTAAGGCGATCGCTTACCTCTGAGGTTAACATTCCTGATTGGTAACGCCAGCTCCAATTACCTTCAGCAACACCAGGCTGATTCATAATAGCTTCTTCCCCCAACCCTAAAATATCTTGTAGAGGAACAATTGCCATATAAGCCACAGAAGACATAGCCAAACGAATTAAATCCCAATGAATGCCATTACCCCAACTACCACCAAGAAAACGATAAACTCGTTCCTTTTCTTCATCGGAACGGTTATTAAACCAGCCCACAGTAGTATTATTATCGTGAGTACCAGTATAAACAATCCAATTGGGAGAATTATAATTGTAGGGTAAATAGGGATTACCACCACCTGAGTCAAAAGCAAAATGTAGAATTTTCATACCTGGAAATTCAAACTTATCCCGCAACTCTTCCACATCAGGAGTAATAATCCCTAAATCCTCAGCAATAATTGGTAATGTACCTAACTTTTCATTAATAGTTTCAAACAAAGCGTCGCCGGGAGCCTCAACCCATTCACCATTTATAGCTGTAGTTTCGCCCTGGGGGACTGCCCAATAAGCACTTAAACCTCGAAAGTGGTCAATCCTAATCCAATCAACTTTATTGAGCATAGATTGAATACGTTGCACCCACCACAGAAAATTGTCCTGTTCCAATCTATCCCATTGATAAACTGGGTTACCCCATAGTTGCCCAGTTTCACTAAAATAATCTGGAGGAACACCTGCCATCAAAGACGCTTCACCTGTTTCTGCATCTAGACAAAATATTTCAGGATGTGCCCAAACATCAGCACTATCATGGGCAACATATATAGGCACGTCGCCAAAGATTTTGATTCCTTGTTCATTAGCATAATTTTTCAGCTCATCCCATTGCTGGAAGAACTCAAACTGAACAAATTTATGGTATTGAATTTCATCAGCTAGACGTTGTTGCCATTCTGCTAATGCTGCGGGTTGACGATTGGCAATATCCTCATCCCAAGTATGCCAACTAGCTCCTTCGTTAGCCTCTCTCAAAGCCATATAAAAAGCATAATCATCTAACCAAAAAGCTTTACTGGTGCATAATTCCTCGAATGCTTCTTGTTCTTCTTCGGAAGCGTTTTTTTGAAAGTTTTGGTAGGCAGTTTTCAGCAGAGAACCCTTAATTTGGGCCACTAAATCAAAATCTATCCGATCGCTGGGAAATTCTGGTAAGTTAGATAGGTCCTCATCAGCAAGCAGTCCTTTATCTTTCAGTTTATCTGGACTAATTAGCAAAGGGTTTCCTGCCATTGCCGAATAAGCTAAATAGGGAGAATTGCCAAAACCTGTTGGTCCTAATGGTAGAACTTGCCAAATTTGCTGTCCACTGTCTTTCAAAAAATTGACAAAATTGTATGCTTCCTGGCCTAAGTCACCAATTCCAAAGCGACTGGGAAAAGAAGTTGGATGCAGTAAAATACCGCTAGCTCTTGAAAGTGGCATAATTAAACCTAGAAAATATTAATCAAAAAAATTGCTGGCATTATGCGCCAGCCTAGAATTAATTTTACGATGGAGAGAGTATTTTTTGATAGTTAAAATTTTGTTGAGTTTTCTATCATGTTTGTAATCTAATTAAAAATCCTTCAATTATTAATCAATTATTAATTGTCTGAGGGTACTTATACTCAAAAATATCTTCAAAGCTTAAAGGCATTTAGATTTTATATTTTCAGTTCTCTGTTGGTTATTAAGGTCTTGCCTTTCTCTAAATATTTTAAGATATATAAGACTTATTGCGCAATCAAAAAAAAGCTAGATTGATTATAATTCTCACTTGTACCTTTTTCCCATCCTAATATTAATTATTATCCTACATCTAAATTTAAATTTTATAATCTACAAGCAGTTAACATCTATTTATAATCAAAATTAGCTGTATGATTCCTCTAAATATTAGTAACTGCATTATATTTTTTTACCTCAGTAAAAGCTTTTTCACGAATAACTATTTCCAGTGATAATTCTTGATTTTACTTTTTGTATATTATGGTTAATTTTCCTCTTTTTGGCTTTTTATGAAGTAAATGAATTTGAATACCTATAAATCCTAAATTTACCATAAGAGGAATTTTATCTAGTCTTCCACCGATTATATTTTTACAATTATGTATTTTATTATTGTGTTTTTTGCTATTGGTATAGAGTTTATCAGTAAGCATGAGAAACTCTTTTATTTTATCTTTACTTTCCTGTTGCCTGTTGCGTAAAGCAAATAAATGTCCGTAACTAAAGCTTTTTGGGAATTGCTATACTACGACTCAAAACTAATTTTTTGAAGCTGGTGTCAAGCTTTTTATCTTAATATATTTTATTTTTTCCTGAGTAGTTTGATTTTTTTTTCTGGTTTTGTGGTCTAGAAGTTTGTCTTTCTCTCACTTCTTTTACTTAGTGAAAACTATTGATAAATTCATATATATTTTTTAGTTTTAACCTATGGAAATATCTTTTCTTACACCTCATATTTTCCTAATTATGGAAAATTTTTTTCTATTTAATCCTGTAGTTGCCCTTGATAACCTATCACTTTTAAGTATTCTGCTAATATTTAGGATCAAAATTAAATTGGAGTTTATGTTCTAAGCGATCGTGGATAGTGTCGTCAGCCATATCGCTTCATCTAATCATAATTTTATAGTTTTTATTCAGCAACGAGTCTATAGTTTCAATGCTGAATTTTAATCCTCCTTTATATAGAACCCCTAAGCGTATCTTTTCTTCAAATACAAAGCTTTTTGGAAAGCCGTTTTAGGGAGTTTAACAACTATAGGGGTTCAGGAGACCGAAAAATTCCGAAAAATGACTGCCAGAATCGTCAAACCCAGATAGCTATTGAAGTTGTAATTTGTTAATATAGATGCCAAATGGCTTCTATAGAAAAATAGCTGCATCTTATTGTCTATGAGCTCTTACCTTAAATCTCTAAAATAATCATTTTCTACTGCTAATTTTTTTGACTTTGACTAATTTGATGTGGGTATATCTCGATCAACTAAATATTCTTTTCGAGAGTCAGAAGTAAGTAATTCTTCAAAGTCTAACAAAAGTCGATCACACATCTTATCTAAAGGTAAATCATTAGGATCGTAACCAAAAGGATTTTCTATTTCTAGTCCTATTGCTTCAATTCCTAATAGAGCAAAGCTAATTACTCCCACAGCAGGAATAGTCATCCAAGATAATTGAGCTACCATTTGAAAGGGTAAAGCAAAGCAATAAAATAATAATAAATGTTTTATGTGAATTGCATAAGCTAGCGGGATAGGTGTATTTAAAATTCTTTCACAGGCAGTTTCATCTTTTACCATACAGTCTAAGATTTGATTATAGGTAGAAAGCTGAATACTATCTATATAATTAAGGTCGTATGCTTCGCGGAAATAATCTCCAATCCATTTAGCTATTCTCAGAGGAATATGATTAACTTCTTTTAATTCTAAATATTGACTTTCGCTAATAATTGACTGAAGTTTTTTATCTACATTTTCATTCCTTAAGTGTAGTTTTGTACCGATCAAAAATCCTGCTAAAAGTAGTATTGCTGCCTTTTTTTTTTCTGTATCTGCTGGAGTTTTTTCAGGAATATTTACCCATATTTGCCTTGACAAAGACCGACAGGAAATTATTATTCCTCCAAAAACTTTTCGTCCTTCCCAAAATCTGTCATAGGATGTATTAGTTCTAAAAACTAATAATAAACCCAATACGACACTAGGAATTAAACTAACTAAAGTTGGCTGATGTATCCAAGTTAATCCACTCTGATAAATGATAGTAATTATTAAAGAAAAAATCATTGCAACTAGTACCCGTCGCCAAACTTGAGGTATGACAGAACCTCGTAACGTTAGCAGTAATTTGAGCCAGCTTTTGTTATAAAAAATCATAGTTATTTTTTCAATGAAAGGAAATAAAAAATAGGATTAATCAGGATTTTTTTCCTAAGTTGTAGTTGCTTCTATTTTCAAAGTTAAGATAGAAGTAATAACTATGAAAATATTACCACAAACAACTACCGAGTACCGCTACGCGGAAGTCAGAATTCAGAATTCAGAATTCAGAAGTTTTGATTGGTAAGGCTTTGAGTATTTTGTTACTGGTCACTTATTTCCGTCATCCTGCACTAGTAGCGATCGCTATTTCAAAAAATATTGTAATTATCAAAAAAGTTAAAAAGTCGCTGTTAATTACTGGGTAATTGAACTGTTACCTAAATATAGCATTAATGCATGGTAATTGGTATTATACCTTAATTTTTCGGTAACAATGTGCTTAATAATTCTGAAGATGACCTTAATTGTACTGAGGATTGTAATTTTTTATTCAGTGGAACTTCATAGAGAAATGGTATCAACACTTATACCATTTCAAGGTAAAAGGTTTTACCGAAATATTGTGTTTTAAAGCCTCCCCTTTTAAGGGGATAATAAATCAAAATTTTCCTGTTCGTCAATCCTCTTCTTTTCCAGGAGAGGTCATTCTCAATTCTCAATTCTCAATTCTCAATTCTTGAATTGTCTATATTTAAGTCTATTTTCTGACTGCTTTAATCTCTCATAGCAATCACCAATAATCTATCTATTATAACACTTAATATAAAATACGATTATACAGTAATCGCAAAATTACTTTCTCTTAAAGATTGAATACGAATCTAAAAATTCAATAGTTCAAATCCTTTCTTTCTCCTAAGTCTTGACTTCTGACTCTTGACTCCGAACACGATAAAATAAGTAATTACCAATGAATAATTTATAATTATACTCAAAAATAATAGAGTTGTCGCTTTCTAACTTAAAAAATTCCCAAAAACCTTCTTCTGTAAAGATTGTAGCTATCGGCAGCAGCCAAAGCTGCTAAAGAGCTGCTCTGTCTAAGTTTGAGCGATTTTTTCCTGCTATTTAGCAACAACTCTAATTATCCATTATCCATTGTTTATTATCCATTGTGAAAGAGGTAATTATCCATTATCAATTAATGAACCAGATTCTATATAATTAGTAGGAATAAATCACTTTTTATATAATTATCAGCTCGTTAGTGTATATTATCCTATAACTGATAATTGAAATTATCCATAGCAATTAAATTGCTATAAAAAATTATTTAACTTGGTTTAAAACAACTGTACATCTGATTATTTGATTCAACTACTTGTTTAACTGGAGTAATATGTTTATTAATAATTTTTTCTACCTCAATTTTGACACTATCGGACATTGAAGATAGCCATCCATCAATATCAATGTGCATCCACCTTTGACTAGGGTCATTATATACAGCAAAATTCAATAAACCATTCATATTTGCTGAACCTGCTGTGTCACTAACTTCATTCATCATGGAGTAAGTTAAGCCGTAGAATGGTTCGGAACCTGCTTGAAAATATTGTTCCCACCCACTCCAATTTAAGTTATTACGGGTTAACATTTTCTCAGCAAAAACAGTAGCTAAACCCTCTGCATAGCAGTCAAGTAATTGTGCATTTAATAGGTGAAATATTTCGTGAGCTAATTGACCGTGAAAAGCATATTCAGATGGTTTACGACTTAAGTATATAGTAAATTTACCTTGATTCGCATTGTTAATTGAAGTTAACGGAGTTGTATTTAAGTTTAAATTTAATTTTTTTACTGGTATTCTGGGTTTACCGTAAAGTTGTTGAGTATAATTAAATCCTGATTGAACAAAAGAATAAATACTCGAATTATTGAAATTAGCATCTAAGGGTATTATTTGAGGTGATGGAAAAAATTGAGCCGAAACTTCCTGAAGTGTAAAATTAGGAATGTAGAGAAAAATTAGTAATGAAATAAGTGCTATTAATAAAAGTTTTATGCGGAAAATAATTAGCATGATTTGTCTTAAAATTAAAACATATAAAAATTTTTATTTTTTTATCCCAACTTCATAATTATACCAATTTGAAGGAATAAGGCAGAAAAAATAAATAAAATGCTATTGTATTGTCTTGTTCAAGAATAAATATTGTATACAAAATTTCTACTCTGAACATGGTTGAAAGTTTTAGGATGGATTTAACTAGCTTGATCTTCTTTTTTCTTATATCATATTTGTTTGATTGGACATAAAAAAAGCCTCCAATCATCATAACTACTAAATTTTTGTCTCTCTGCTCCTAAGTCCTGAGTCCTGAGTCCTAAAGACTTAACTAATCTATAACTGTTTAACCAAATTTAGTATTAGATGACGTCCGTAGTTTTGGCTAGATGACTAAAATCTTGGTCTGGTAAAAGTTCTTGATAAGTGAGATTCATAAATTTAACTAGCATTGCCCTGTCTATACCGGAACCCTTATAGAGTTTATAACCTGGTATTAACTGCATCGCTACCGACATCTCAATAAATTACATCAACCTTTGCCGAAACCTTTCTAGGGAAGTTTCATGGAACATCCGTGAAAATCCCTAGATTTTTTTGGACAGATATCTACTGGTATTAGGATAAACTAACGTCAGGAGTAGATAAAATTGCTTCCTCTTGAGGATAACTTAATTCCTCTGTGGGAGCTGGTGCTGCTAAATCTCCTGGTAAAAATATACGAGCGCTGACTGCTACCATAGCAATTAAAAATATGATTACTACGATTAATGGAGCAATATATTGACGAAAAATTTGCATAGTTATTTTTAAGTCTCAAACTGAAATTTACCTGTAGAGATGTTCCACAGAACTTCTATAATTCTTGCATGGAAAGTCTACTTATATGAATTTGATTTTAGCAAGACTTACAAGTTTTGGAGTTCTAATAGTATTTATAGTTCAGATGCTCTGCTAGAAAAACAGCCATCTTTTGTCGCGCTAGCTCTGATTCTGGCAACTCCCAGTTAATTTCTTGAAAGACGTGCCACATTCCCTCATACGGATCTAACTTAACTAATATGTTTGCCTGATCGAGAGCTTGATAATGACGAACAGAATTACTCAAGAAAATTTCTTTTGTCCCAACCTGAATCAAGGTTGGCGGAAAACCTTTGCTATAGTCCCCATAAACAGGAGAAACGTAAGGATTTTTCTGATCGGCAGGATCGGCGTAAGCATTAGCTATGTTAGTCAAGGAGTAGGATTTCAATATTATTGGGTCGTGATTTTTGAGAGTAGCATAAGTATCACCTGTTTCCGTAATATCTGACCAAGGCGACCAAAGCACGACTGTAGCAGGCATTCCTAAACCATAGTCACGCATTTTTAGTACCGTTCCAGCAGCTAGTCCACCCCCAGCAGAATCTCCATAAATCGCTATATTATTAAGGTTATAACCTTCTGTTATTAATTCTTTAATTACCTGAATGACCTGATCTGTAACCTCATCCCATTTAGCAAAGGGAGCTACAGTATAGTTAACAGACACCACCCGTAATTTTGTGGTATCGGCAACAGGTACCGAACTGATCAGGGTAGATGCAGCACTAAATAAAACGTAGCCACCTCCATGAGTATAAACAAGAACTTTGCCATTGTCTTGCCAGTTTTTGGGTTTGATATCCAGAACAGGTACACCATCTAATTTTCTCTCTTCAATAACTGGTTTGTAATGATCAACAACCTTTGCATTATCCTCTTTTTTACTTTCTTCCTTCTCCTGCCATAATTTTTTCCAACTATCGAGATCGTCAGGAGCAGGAATAGTATCTCCCTCCAATGAAAACTCTTTTAATGCTTCCTGTGCTTGTGGGGAAATTGTCGTGGGAATTGTGTAATCATTAGTCATTGGAAAACTCCTGAGAAACTGTTTGTAAAATCAATCCAAATAAACTATAGGCAGTAGTTCAATAATTGATAATTATCTCTTCCTTTTAGGAAGAGGATTGAATAAAAAGAAAATTTTTTCTTATTTCTCCTTATAAAGGAGAGGCTTTAAACCTTAATTTTTCGGTAAGTCCCTAGTGCAGAATGGCGGAAATAACTGACCAATTACAAAATCCTAAAAGTCTTACTAATCAATACTTCTGACTTCTGAGTTCTGACTTCTGAGTTCCGCGTAGCGGCACTAGCTGTTATGAGTTATTAGTACATCCGGCTGGTGGTGATGCATGGTAATGGAAAAGGAAGCACCGCGAGTGTTGGGAGATGAGGAGATGGGAAGATGGGGAGTGTGGGAGAAATTAAAAAATATATATCCTCACTATTACCATGCAGGACTACCCCTCCGGCTTAAAGCAGAAGGTTAAAATTTTAATTTTCTTGATTGATCTCATTTAAGTCATTTACAACAAATCGTCATCATCTAACCCTGGTCTTGGCATGGGTAAAATTTTAGATTTATTGAGTTGTCGCAACCATATCCCACTAAAAACAGCAATAATAAGGAATATCCAACCAATATTTGGCTTGAGTAAGAGGAAACCACCAGTCGCCAACAATGCCCCAAACAATAATAATATAGATGCCAAAACTCTTTGTAAATCCTTACCCAAATTTTGTGCAGGAGCTAAACCAGTTGCTGCTCTTTGCCTTTGCCAACCAGGGCCGCCAGGGAGCGATCGCCGATAAAATTCTTCTAAAGTTGTATCAGACTCTTGTGGTGCGACAAACATTGCTACCACCCACAAAACTGTGACAGTTACAGTAATAAAGATAATTCGCAAACCAAAATCTTCTATTTTGAAAGCGGGAACTAAACTGGTTGCCATCCCCACAAAAAAACTAGCGACAATGGCAGTTAATTCTGCTGCTGCATTTACCCGCCACCAAAACCAACGTAAAATTAATACTAATCCCGAACCTGTGCCGATAGCTATTACTAACCTAAATACTGTCGCCACATCTTTAGCAAAAAATGCAGCAATACCTCCTAAAATTGTTACTAATACCGAAGAAAGTCGCCCTACTAAAACTAATTGTGCTTGAGTAGCATCAGGTTTAATAAATCTTCTATATAAATCGTTAGTAATAAAAGAAGCACCCCAGTTAATAGAAGTAGAAACTGTACTCATAAATGCTGCGACTAAAGAGGCAACAACTAAGCCTAAAATTCCTGGGGAAAGAAAATCAATCATTAATTTGGGATAACCCAATTCTTTGTCTTCTAAATTAGGATAAATTACAATCGATGCTAAGGCAACTAAAATCCAAGGCCAAGTTCTAATAACATAGTGCATTATGTTAAATAACCAAGCTGCTTTTTCTGCTTCTTTTTCATTTTTAGCCGCAGCAAATCTTTGTACAAATTCTCCGCCTCCATCACTGCGTCGCCAAGACCACCATTGAAGAGCAATATAAGCAAAAAATGTACTAGCAGTTATGCCTGCTGTTTTGCTAAAACCAATCCAATAATTCCCATCTCCACCTATAGTTAAAGGTGAAAGAGATAAAATATCTTTGTCTGGCATTACTTCAGGAACTTTAGTAATTAATTCTTGAATTCCACCCACACTATTAACAGCAAAAAACGCCACAATAATTGCTCCAAATAGTGCTAGAAAAAATTGGAAAAAATCCGTAGCAACTACTCCCCATAAACCAGATAAACCAGCATAAATTAAGACAAATATACTTACACCAATAACACTGAATAATTTGAGATTATTTTCACTAGCATCAATACCTAAACTTTGCCAAATTTCCAAAGCTTCGACAACTTTAACCATAGCTAACATAGCATAGCCAATAGCAATACAATTCATAGGAATAGCAAAGATAAAGGCTTTCACCCCTCGGAGAATAGCCGCTATATTTCCCCCGTAACGAAGTTCAGTTAATTCTGCATCAGTAATCACTTCGGAACGTCGCCACATTCTAGCAAAAATATAAATCATAATTACATGAGAAATAGCAAAAATCCACCATTCCCAATTACCAGCTATTCCTCGGTTAGCCACAACTCCTGTAATATAGAGAGGAGTATCTATCGAAAAAGTTGTAGCTGCCATACTTGTACCTGCTAACCACCAAGGAAGCGATCGCCCAGAAACAAAAAAGTCTGCTAAACTTTTTGCACCTTTGCGAGATAGATATAGCCCCATCCACATAGTTAAAATGAGGTATAGTAAAACAATTAGCCAATCAATTAGTTGCATAAATTTGTTGTTAACAAGTAATATCTGTATAGTTTAGTATTTTATATAGATAGTTCCAAGTTTAAGAATACCACGTCATGGTATGATTAAAATTTGCTTTTTCTACCGAATATTTATATTAGAATATTTTGTCCCAGCAGTATCAACCGAAAGGTAATTTTTTGATCCATGGTTGATATTGGTTTAATCTACTTTAGTGAAATATATATCTGAAGCAAGGAGTTTTACCAAAGTTCTATAGTTAGTAGTATTGAGAAATTTTTCATCTATTTTTTCTCTTTACTAGGAACAGGAAGTGATTTGTAAAGATTAACTAACTTATGATAGTATTGTTATACACATAAATTTCCAAAAATCAATAGAAACAGACAAATAAGAAGATAGTATTATTATTTGTACCAAATGAAATAACAAATTAATACTCAAGGGAGAAAAATGAAAAGAATAATGGTTGTAGACGATGAGCTAGACACCCAATATTTATTTAGTCGAAAATTTAAAAAAGAAGTTAAAGTTGGCCAGATAGAATTTGTTTTTGCTATTTCAGCCGAGAAAGCATTGTCATACCTCGAATCCCAGGAAAATCCAGCCATAGATTTAGTAATATCTGATATTAATTTACCTGAAATGAAAGGTTTAGAACTACTGAAAAAAATTAAAGAGAAAGATCCTAATATAAATGTATTTATTCTAACTGCTCATGGTTATGATGAAAACTACAAATTAGCTAAACAATCAGGTGCAAATGAATATTTAGTTAAACCAATTGATTTTGCTAAACTTAAAGAAAAATTTTTAAATTTAGAGTTGATTGGTAAACTGAACTAAAACTCTAATTTAAATAGCATTTGAATAATTAGGCTTTAGTAACCTAGATTTTAGTAAATTCCTGTTTTCCAACCTACTCGTTCTTTAAAGATTTAGTCGATCAATTAACTCTTAAGTAATAAAAAAATATTAATTATTAAAGATTATGTTAGCCAAGATACTTGTTGTGGATGATGAACCAGACTTAGAATTATTAATTTCCCAGAAATTCAGGAAAAGAATTAAAGAAAAAGAACTAAACTTTGTTTTTGTCCATAATGGTATAGAAGCTCTAGAAATTCTGGAAAATGAACCAGATATAGAGCTAATATTTACTGATATTAATATGCCTAAAATGGATGGACTAACTTTATTGAAAAAGCTATCAGAAACAAAAGAATTAACTATTAAAACAGTAATTATTTCGGCTTATGGTGATTTGAAAACTATTAGAAAAGCCATGAATCTAGGTGCTTTTGATTTTTTAACTAAGCCCTTAGATTTATATGATTTAGAAATTACTCTGAATAAAACATTGAAGGCTGTGCAAGATAGTAAAGAAGCACTACAACAGAAAAAGTTAGTAGAGAAAGCTCATGCAGAATTATTAAAACAACAAACATTGCGTGAAAGTGAAAAAAGATTTAGAGCATTAATTGAAAATTCTACTGATATCATTATGATTTTAAATTCTGATGGCAATGTTATTTATTCTAGTCCATCAGCACAGAAATTTTTAGATAATTTTGATGAAAATTATTCAAACATATCAATTTTCAATATCATTCATGTCAATGATCGTCAGTTAGTTAGACATACTTTGCAAAAAGCTGTCAAAAATTCATTAGAAAAACAGTATATCAAAGAATTTAAAATCAAAGATGAGCAACACAAGTGGCAAGTATTTGAAGCAGTATTTACCAACTTAACTTCGGATAGTTATATAGAAGGAATAGTTGTTAACTGTCATAACATTACAGAGAGAAAAATAGCAGAAGAAAAACTACTCCATGATGCTTTCCATGATTCCCTAACTCAATTACCTAATAGGGCTTTGTTTATGGATAGACTATCTAATGCTTTGGCTAGATATCAGAGACATCCTCAAGATCAGTTTGCTGTAATTTTTATAGATTTAGATCGGTTTAAGATAGTTAATGATAGTTTAGGACATTTAGCAGGAGATCAACTAATTATAGAAGTAGCTAATCGACTTAAACAAGATATGCGCGATGATGATAGTGTAGCCAGAATGGGAGGAGATGAGTTTGCTATACTATTAGAATATGTTAAATCCGAAGAAAATGCTGAATATGTAGCTCAAAGAATTCAACAATTGTTACAATTACCATTTTATATTAACGATCAAGAAGTTTATACTAGCGCTAGTATTGGTATTGTCTTACCCAATAAAGATTATAAAAGTCCTGAAGATATCCTTAGAGATGCAGATACAGCTATGTATCGTGCTAAAACTTTAGGAAAAGCTCGTCAAGAATTCTTTATACCATCAATGTATGCTGATAATTTAGCACAACTCAAGTTAGAAATAGACCTCAGACAAGCTTTACAACGCAATGAATTAGAGTTATATTATCAACCAATAATTCTGTTAGAAACAGGTTTAATATGTGGCTTTGAAGCATTAATTAGATGGAAACATCCACAGGAAGGAATGATTTCTCCAGATAAGTTTATTCCTATTGCAGAAGAAACAGGATTAATTATTCCTATTGGTTGGTGGACACTGCAACAAGCCTGTCAGCAAACTTATAATTGGCAACAAGAATTTTCTCTTCAGTCTTTAACAATTAGTGTTAATCTTTCTGGCAGACAATTTTCTCAATCCGATCTTGTAGAACAAGTTGATGAAATTTTATCTCGTACTTGTTTAGATCATCATAGTATGAGGTTAGAAATTACTGAAACTACAATAATGGAAAATGAGGAAATTGTGATGGGTATATTATCAGAACTAAAAGCCATGAATATACAGTTAAATATTGATGATTTTGGCACTGGTTATTCTTCATTAAGTCGTATCCGTAACTTTCCCATTGATACTCTGAAAATTGACCGTTCTTTTGTAATGACAATGGATGCTGAATCACAGAACTTAGAGATTACGAAAGCAATTATTAGTTTGGCTACTAATCTAGAAATAGATGTGATTGCTGAAGGTGTAGAAACAGCTACTCAACTAGCTTTGCTCAGAGAACTTAAATGTAAATATGGACAAGGATACTTCTTTTCTAAACCTATTGACAGTTCCCAAGCAACTAAATTAATTGCCTCAGGTAAAAAATGGTAAACTAAAAGTTATCTTATTTAGTTTTTTGACTATATTAGTAATACAATCTTCAAACTAAAATGAACCTATGCCAGCAAAAATACTGGTTGTGGATGATGAACCATCCTTTAAATCAATAATTAAGCAAAAGTTCAGAAATCAAATTCGGAAAAAAGACCTAGAATTTATTTTTGCTTCTAACGGTTTAATAGCTCTAGAACAGTTACAAGCTGAACCTGACATAGATATTATATTAACTGATATTAGTATGCCAGAAATGGATGGTATTACCTTACTATCTACTCTTTCTGATATTAATCATCCTACACTGAAAACAGTAATTATTTCTGCTTCTAGTGATTTAGCTCTCGTGAGAAAAGCCATGAATCTAGGAGCATTTGATTTCTTAACTAAACCCATCGATTTAGAAGATTTAGAAATTACAGTTAATAAAACTCTAAATTATGTTCAAAGATTAAAAGATGCTCTTAAACAGGAACATTTAATAGAAGCAGCTCAAAAGTTATATGAAAGTGAAAAAAGACTAGAAAAATTCTTAGAAACTTTGCCAGTAGGAGTATTTGTAGTTGATGCTGATGGTCAACCTTTCTACACTAATCAAACTGCACAAAATATTTTTGGTAAAGGAATAATAGCCGAAACTACTCCAGAGCAAATTCCAGAAATTTATCAACTTTATTTAGCAGGAACAGAAACATTTTATCCTTATGAACAACAGCCCATATTTCAAGCTTTAAAAGGGGAAAATACTAGAGTTGATAATATGGAAATTCGTCAAGGGGAAAAGATAATTCCTGTCGAAGTATCAGCAAGTCCAATCTTTGATGATAATGGTAAATTAATTTACGCGATCGCTACTTTTCAAGACATTACAGAAAGAAAAAAAGCTGAAGCAGAAAGGATTCAATTCACTAAACAACTAGAACTTAAAAATACTGAATTATCTAAACTTAATCAATCATACAGTCGCTTTGTACCAAAACAGTTTCTCCGATTTTTAGGACATGAAAGTATTGTTGAAGTTTCTTTGGGTGAATCTGTACAAAAGAAGATGTCAATTTTATTTTCTGATATCCGCTCTTTTACTACTCTTTCAGAAACCATGACTTTAGCAGAAAATTTTAAATTTATTAATTCTTATCTTTCCCGTATGGAGCCTCTAATTACTGCTAATTATGGTTTTATTGATAAGTATATTGGTGATGCCATTATGGCACTATTTGGTCGGTGTCCTGATGATGCTGTTCAAGCTGCTTTAGAGATGCTTTTAGAACTAAATGAATACAACATTCTTCGGAAAGGATATAATAAATCACCTATTAAGATTGGGATTGGAATTAATACAGGTTCCTTAATGTTAGGAACAGTTGGTGGAATTAATAGAATGGATACTACTGTAATTAGTGATGCTGTAAATTTAGCTTCTCGTCTACAAGATTTAACTAAAGTTTATGGTGCTTCTTTAATTATTAGTCAACATACCTTTTTTGCCCTTAAAGATTATACAAAATATAATTATAGATTTCTTGGTCAAGTTAAAGTTAAAGGGAAAAAAGATGTAGTATCTTTATTTGAATTTTTTGATGCAGATCCACCTGAACTGATCGAATTTAAAAGACAAACTAAAACTTTATTTGAGCAAGGAGTTATTAGTTACTACTCTCAACAGAAGGAAAGAGCTACTCAAATATTTCAGAGAATTATCAATTTAAATAATCAAGACAAAGCTGTTTATTTCTATCTTAAAAATAATGTTGATAATGGATAATTGATAATGGATAATTGATAATTAGGGCTTGCTGATTAAATATCAAAGCGTTTACAAGTAAAGTTTTTAGCCTTTTTAAGTCGAAAAAAAGTGCTACTTTTTAAGCTGAAACGACTAAAAAGTTAGGATTTTGGGCTGACTATGGCAGAAAAATCACTCTTATAATTCTTCGGACTACTTCCTCTAAATTCCCCGTTCCTCCTAACTCCTGACTCCTACCCCAGCAAAAAGACTTTCCAAAAGCAAACCCTAATTAATTCATTCGCTTGAAAGCCTCTTATTTTAAGGAGAAAAAGAAATACAGTGGATTCCGGCTTTATGAACTAAAATAATGGGTAATGAATAAAATGGATAATTAATTCATTCGCTTGAAAGCCTATCATTTTAAGGAGAAAAAGAAATACAGTAGGAGGAAGAATCGTCCCTTGATTTTTTTGCCATAGTTAGCATAAAAGGCTAACTTTTTGAACCTTTAATAACTAAAAGCTTGCACTTTTTAAGGGCAAAAAAATGCTGAAACCTTTGCTTTGAAATGCTTTTAGATTTAATCAGCAAGCCTTAATTAAGGTTGGGGATCAAAAGTATTTTTACTCTTTGTAGTAGTCAGTAATCAGTAGTCAGGAGAAATAGTGAACTTAGGCAATGTAGTTGGAACAATTATCCCTTAATTTTTCCGCTGTTGTCTGTTGAAAATCCTCAATTTTTGCAGCTCAAGAGAGCAAAAAATTGCTACTTTCTCTGATTAAAAATCCCTTAAATCTTTACTGTATAAATTTTTTAGATTTAATAAGCAAACCAATTATCAATTATCCATTATTCAATCACTACCTAAAAGACTTACTAATAAAGCTTTTTGAGCGTGCATTCGATTTTCTGCTTGATTCCAAACTTGCGATCGCTCTCCTTCTATGACTCCATCAGTAATTTCTTCATCTCGATGTGCTGGTAAACAGTGTAAAACTATCGCATCATCTGATGCACTTTCTACCAACTTTTCATTGACTTGATAAGGTTGAAAAATGGGAATTCGATTATTAGCTTCCTGCTCTTGTCCCATACTTGCCCAAACATCAGTATAAAGCACTTGAGCATCCTTAACAGCTAATTGGGGATCTTCAGTAACTATAACTTCACTTTTGCCATTAGCAATGCTCTTTGCTTGCTCCACAATTTCCATATTTGGCAGATAATTTGCTGGAGTTGCTATTCTCACATTCATTCCTATCATGGCACAACCCAATAGTAAAGAATTTGCCACATTATTACCATCACCAAAGTAACTTAAAGTTATTTCTTCTAACTTGCCAAAACATTCTTGAACTGTCAAGAAATCAGCCAATATCTGACAAGGATGTTCCCTATCTGTTAGAGCATTAATAACTGGAATTTTTGCATAATTGGCAAAAGTTTCTAAGTCTTTTTGTTCAAAAGTACGAATTGCCAAAATATCCAAATATCTATCTAAAACTCTAGCAGTATCAACTAAAGGTTCTCCACGACTAACTTGAGTAACATTAGGATTCAAATCAATAACTTGACCCCCTAATTGATACATTGCTACGGTAAAACTTACTCTAGTTCTTGTTGAAGCTTTAGAAAATAAAAGTCCTAAGACTTTATTACATTTGAGATTTATTTTACCATATTTTAGTTGGGCTGCTAATTGTAAAAGTTCTTTTAATTCATCAGAACTCAAATCTGATAAACTTAATAAGTCTCGTCCTTTTAATTTATCCATAATTTACTACTAATGTTAGGTTACTAATTTTATAAAAGAGATTAGAGAAAGTTTTATAAAAGAAAACAAAATTTTTATAACTAAGCATTTAGATTTAATATCAAATCCGGTAGCATCGATATAATTCAATACTGTAGAGGTTTGGAGACCAAACCCATACAAACCGTGAGTTTTGACCATGACTGACGATAGGTATATTACTCAAAAGCCAACGGATTTGATATAAAACTGCCATTACAAATTCCAAAGCAACTGGAATTAAGATTTTTTATTGTTCTTGATGAGCATAGTTTGACAGTTTATAAGTATTTATAGCCAAGATTTTATAATGTCTTTATCAAGTACCTATAGAGAATTAATTTAATATTTACAGGAACTAGGTAAAAAATAATTAGTTTTGTAGTTTTTTCATCCACCAAGAAATAAATTTATTTGCTGACATGTTAAGTTATCTAAAAATTACTAAAGGTAGCTGATTTATAATAGCTAATTAATTAGACTTGATATAAAACTGCACAAAAACCAAGTTTATCTCAGCAAATGTCGGCATTGTCGAATTTTGTCCCACTATACTTACCAATGGATAATTGATCATTAATCTCCAAAGGTTTAAATCCTCTATTTACCAATGGATAATTGACAATTTATCATTATAAATAGTTTTCTCTAATGATAAATTATTCATTAATATGATTTCCTTAGATTCAATTCTCTCGGTTTTAACCAGAGGTAATTATCAATTAATGCAATTTATTTCCCATAAACCTGGTTTTTTTATAACACTTCAAGGTAAGCATATTTATAGCAGATTCCAAGTAAATGAGGTACAGTCTTTAATTTAATGAATCCCCAGCATTTAAAAATTTGCTTGAAAAACTTTTTTTGCTGTAGCTAATAAACCTGAAATACGCTGTAATATTATTCCTAATTTTTTTAGTACCTACCTCTCAAACTCCTCTACTCCCTAAACTCCTCTGCTACCTACTCCTATAAATTTTCAATTACTTTATCAATCAAATCACAACCTTGTGCTACAGTTTCTACCTTTGCCAACTGACCCCGCAACTCACCTGCTCCAGGAAAACCCTTAGAATACCAAGTCAAATGCTTACGAGCTTGACGAATTCCGCGATCGCCTTTATATTCCCATAATGCTTGTAAATGCTCTTTAGCACATTCCAGTTTTTCTGTTGCAGTGGGTGATACTTTTTCCACACCATTTTTCAAGAAATAATCAATTTCTCCCACTAAAAAAGGATAACCCAGGGTTCCGCGGGAACACATTACCCCATCTGCTCCAGTTTCCTCTAAACAACGTATTGCAGCATCCACAGAAAAAATATCCCCATTAGCAATAACTGGAATAGAAAGTATTTCCTTAACTTTTGTAATCCATTCCCATTTTGCAGGGCCATTATATCCTTGGGCACGAGTCCGACCATGTAAAGTTAACATTTGAGCACCAGCATCTTCCATTCTTTTAGCAAATTCTAGAATATTAATTTCCTTATTACTCCAACCAATTCTGGTTTTTACAGTAACAGGAACAGGCACAGCTTTTACTACTTTACTAACAATTTCTCCAGCTAATTCTGGCTGTCTTAATAAAGAAGAACCACCACCATTTTTGGTTATTTTATTAACAGGACAACCCATATTAATATCAACAGTATCAGCTCCTTCTTGTACTGCCATTTCTGCCGCTTCTGCCAAGAAATCTGGGCGACAATCAAATAATTGAATACTTATTGGTCGCTCATTATTATCAACCTCCATTATTTGAGGTAATTCTTTAACATAATGCAACCCTGTAGCATTTACCATTTCAGTGTACATCATGGACTCTGGAGCATGACGACGTACTAGACGACGAAATACTAAGTCTGTTACTCCTGATAATGGTGATTGAAGCACACGACTTTTAACTTCAAAGTTGCCAATTTTTAGTGGAGTAGATAATTTTTGTTTTAATTCAGGAGATAGAAGAGTCATTTCAGTTATTAGTTATTAATTATCAGTTATCCTCCTGCGGAGGAACTTCGTGAACAGTACCTCTGACTTCAGCCGGAAGCTTGAAATACGGAGGTTTATTTTTCTGGTTATTATAAGTACCTGGACAGAATTAATTTAATATTTCAATGAGCTAGAAAAAGGGAAAGAATAAATAATTTTATCTACCTACTTACTAATATAGCAATTCTCATCCTGGTGAGGTAAAAAATTCTTTGGTTTTAGGGGATAGGGAATAAGGAATAGAATACAACATAAAGATAGATGTACCTCATTAGACTTAGAAACACTATATTATATTTTAGTTGAGCAAAAGCTACACAAAATTGCAGGTATTCATAAATAAATTTATACATTTACATTAGGCGAAAGCTTTAAACCAAGGTAAATCATATAATACTGAAAAATTAAGTTTCGATTTAGCAAAGTATAATATTTTTAATATAGCTATTTTATTTTAATTGTGAGAATATTGTATTTTTTTAGGAAATAGGCAGGAAAAACTAGACTTTTCAGCAATAGTCAAATTCTTGCATCTGATTCCCCATCACTATATAGTAGTTCTCAGCCTTAATGAGGTACAGTATTTTTTCTCTTCCCTAACCCGTAGGAAAGTTAAATCAAACAGACCTAACTACTACCTAAAATATAAAACTTGCATATTTCACTAATTTCAGTTATTTTAGATTATACATTTTGTGGTGGTAAATTTTGGTATTAAAATTACATTTTGGAGTAGAATCATGGAACTTTTTCAGAAAGTAATATCTATACTAGCTTTTTTATCCATAGGTTTCTCTTTAACAGAAGCCTATTTCAAAGTAAATCAAATTTGGAAGCGAAAACATGAGCGTTTAGTAGTAGAAAGTATATCTGTTACGGCACAATTAGTTTCTTTATTTACCCTATCAATTTTTTCACTTAACTATCTTTTTCAAAGACAATATGTGGGTTTTATAGATACTACAATATTTGCTACTTTGGCAGTTTTTAATATAATTGTAGGAATGTCATTCTGGGTGCCTGGAGAAAGAAAAAAAGGATTCTGGACTTTAATCAAAGAAACCCTTAATTTTGAAAGAAAAGAAGCAGGAGATTTAGCTAAGTCATTTTTAAAACCTTCGGGAGCTAAAAAAATCATCAATATTTTAAGTCAAGTAGCTATGATTGATGAAGTAATTGACCCTAGAGAAAAACAATTTATTCAATCATTTGCTGATCATTGGGGTATTAATTTTTCCTGGGATGATTTAACAACAAATAGAATAACAAATACTTCTGTAAATTTGATAAAATTACGTCAGGATGTAACTGATTATTTGGCAACTTCCCCACCACAGAAACAAGTATCAGAATTAAAAGATATTATCAATGCTCTGGTCAACATTGATGAAGAAGTTTCGGAACAAGAAAGGCTAATTATGGGAGAATTAGATGGCTTACTTCCTGAATATATTAGTCAAGAATCAAATGCTGCGAGATATCATGTAATAGTAGTACCACAAAATGAACGGCAAGTTCAAGTTGTGACGACTTCACTACCAGAATTAACAAGATATAAAGTAGCAGAAGGATTTGCTTATCATACCGATCTATTTTATTCAAAAGAATATGCAGATATAATATCTGATGGTTATCGTAGTTTAAATCTTTTCACCATCGTCACTTTAACTCTTCCTAGTCAAATAAATTCTATAGTTTCTGATGATTCATCTATCATGCTTAATGGTATCTAATAATCAATGGAGACTATTAAAAGTATTTAAACTCAAAAAATATCGTTTTTCAACCTTTCAAGAATATTTACAGCTTAATCTGTTCTCAATTAAAATATATTACATTTTGGAGCAATATCATGGAAACTTTTCAGAAAATAATATCTGTACTAGCTTTTTTATCCATAGGATTTTCTATCGCAGAAGTCTACTTAACAATAAACCCAATCTGGAAGCGAAAACATGAGCGTGTAGTTGTAGAAAGTATATCTGTTACAGCACAATTAGTTTCTTTAGGTCCCGGATTGATTTTTGCGCTTAACTATCTTTTCAATGGAGAATATATAGGTTTAATAGACACTTTATTATTTGCTGGTTTAGCAGTTTTCTATCTTCTTGTAGGAATGTCATTATGGGTACCAGGAGAAAGAAAAAAAGGCTTCTGGACTTTAATCAAAGAAACCCTTAATTTTGAAAGAAAAGAAGCAGGAGATTTAGCTAAGTCATTTTTAAAACCTTCAGGAGCTAAAAAAATCATCAATATTTTAAGTCAGGTAGCTATGATTGATGAAGTAATTGACCCCAGAGAAAAAGAATTTATTCAATCATTTGCAGATCATTGGAGTATTAATTTATCCTGGGAAAATTTAACTATAAATAAAGGTGCAGATGCTTCTGTAAATTTGATAAATTTACGTCAGGATGTCACTGATTATTTAGCAACCTCTCCACCACAAAAACAAGTATCAGAATTAAAAGATATTATCAATGCTCTTGTCAATATTGATGAAGAAGTTTCCGAAAAAGAAAAACTAATTATGGGAGAGTTAGATGGCTTACTTTCTGAATATATTAGTCAAGAGCCAAATGCTGCTAGATATCATGTAATAGTAGTGCCACAAAACGAACGACAGGTTCAAGTAATAACGACTTCACTATCAGAATTAACAAGATATGAAGTAGGAGAAGGATTTGCTTATAATAGCGGTCCTTTTTATTCAAAAGAATATGCAGATGTAATCTCTGATGGTTATCGAAGTCTTAATCTTTTCAGCATCATCACTTTAACTCTTCCTAGTCAAATAAATTCTATAGTTTCTGAGGATGAATCACAAAGTTAATCAATTTTTAGAGAGATAAATTGGGATTATTAAAAGTATTTAAACTGAAACAATATTCTTGAAAAACTATGTTTTTGAATTTTCAAGAATATTTATAGCTTCATAGGGGTTTTCATTAACATAGAATACAACTATCAGGTCTGCAACTTATCAAACTTAAAACATACTTAATCTTGTTTCTTTAGTGTATCTTTACGAAAATTTATATCAAAAATAAGGTAAATTTTCATGGATATATAATCATAATGCTAAAATGTTTGACTAAAGAGTAGAAACTGTATGATTGAAAATAAAAAAATAATGAAACAGTCAGTATTGCAACAATTGGTTATTATATTCCTTCAGGAGTTATGACTAGCGGAGCGATCGCTAAACTAGCAGATATTCCTCTGTGGGTTGTGACAGAAAAAATAGGCATGGAAAAAAAATAAATTGCTTCTAAAGACGAAGATCCTAGTACCGCTACGCGGAAGTAAGAATTCAGAATTCAGAATTTAGAAGTTTTGATTGGTAAGGCTTTGAGTATTTTGTCACTGGTCACTTATTTCCGTCATCCTGCACTAGGGATATGGGAATTAAAGGAGTAATATTGGCGATAGAGAAAGCTCAAAAATCTCTGAAATTAAGCGAAAATATACATTTATTTCTTAAAAAAAAAACGGTTATTTGTGAGTAAAAAATACTTTATTTGGTTTGCCTAAAACTATAGGATTATAGAAAATTAAGCCTGGCAATTTAGTAGTTTTAGCCAGTAGTGCTGCTGATTTTTATTGATGAATAACCGTGATTAAATATTAAACTCTAATGATTAGTTAAATTTTTAAATTTTATCAAAATGTCAAATAAAACTTATACAATTATTGGCACTGGCGCTGTTGGAGGATTATACGGTGCAAAACTCCAAAAAGCAGGTCATAAAGTTAGTTTCTTACTGCGCAGCGACTATCAACACGTCATTGAAAAAGGTTTAATTATCGAATCAGTGGATGGAGATTTTACTCTACCAAAAGTAGATGCCTATAATGATGTAAAAAAAATGCCAATTTCTGATGTAGTTATTGTGGCATTAAAGGCAACACAAAATCATCTTTTACCAGAATTATTACCACCATTAGTAAATAAAAATACTGTAGTTTTGCTCTTACAAAATGGCATAAATATTGAACCAGAAATTTACCAGATTATAGGAAGCAGTACTCTAATAGGTGGATTATGTTTTGTCTGTTCTAATAAAGTAGGAGCAGGTAAAATTCGTCATATCGACTATGGTACTATTACTATTGGGCAATATTTTTCTCACAATAGGGCAGCAGGAATTACAGAACAAATGCGTGAAATTGCTCAAGATTTTGAACAGGCAAGTATTTCTATTGAGTTGAGCGAAGATTTGCTTTTAGCTAGGTGGAAAAAGTTAGTTTGGAATATTCCTTATAATGGTCTTTCCGTGGTATTAGATGCTAGAACAGATGAAATTATGGCTAATACAGATACACGGTTTTTAGCAGAACAATTAATGTGGGAAGTAGCAGCAGGAGCAAAGAGTTGTGGGCGAATAATAGACGATCGCTTTATCCAAAAAATGCTTGACTATACAGAGAAAATGAAACCTTATTTAACTAGTATGAAACTAGATTATGAAGGAAAAAAACCTTTAGAAGTTGAAGCAATTGTGGGTAATCCTTTACGGATGGCAAAAAACGCGGAGGTTGATTTGCCAATGATTTCTCTGCTTTATCGACAGTTGAAATTTTTAGATATTAGGAATCAAGTCAGACATTCAATAATTAACAATTAATTATTAATTATTACCTCTCCTTAAAACTAGGGCTATTTCGTTCTAATTTCTGATTTTTTGTGCAAACCACGAAAATATTACTTTTCAAAGATTGAAGGTTATATCAACCAATCTCTAAAAGCTAGTAAAATCCTAACTTGATTCTAGAATTCAATATTCCTGCCTTAAAATGGATAGGATTGAGCAAAATGATTTTTTTTCTTATTTTGGTCGATTGGATATAGCGTTTAGCCTTCCCTATAACGCGCGTTTTGTTAGCGCAAATATCCGCTTTTTTTTCCTTAAAAGGAGATCCTTTAGAACATAATTATTCGGTAAATTTTTGCACTTTGAAAAAAATCAAAATTTCAATATGAGAAAAGTAGTAGTAACAATCTATTTATTCTATATAATACCCTTTTGAAAAAAGAATGTTACGAATAATAAGGACGATAAAAATATTTTACAGGAGATGTCCCTTTGACTAAAAAGATGATTTATGAACTAAAAAAAAG
>NZ_JBNHER010000010.1:0-17984 GCF_050015975.1 Dapis purpurea BLCC-M126
CTTCCTTCTTCCTTACCTTCTCTATACAATACCAATGCTACCGGACATGATATTAAATAAATGCGAATAGTATAATAGTATTTCCAGATATTGTAAAGTATATTCTATCAGGTTCTAGGAAAAAAACTATGACCAAACCTAATTCCCAATCATCCCAAAAATTGACATTTTTAACTACATTAGACACCGCGAATACCCAAACTGTTTTCCCGTCTAAGGGAATTTTTAGCATCTTCTCTGCATTTCCAGAATATGATCGTGGCAACAGACTGTATGATATGGGTAGATACGAATCAGCCATTCCCTACTACGAAAACGCAGTGAAAATTAAGCCAGACTGGGCAATAGGTTGGTTAAAACTGGCTGATACCCTATATAAATTGCAAAATTATGAACAAGCAGTAGAAGCTTATAAAATATCCCTATCGCTTAAACCAAACGCTCATCAAGCCTGGAATTGTTATGGAGTTGTATTATTTAACTTAAGGCAGTATCAAGAAGCGATCGCCTGCTTTGACAAGGGAATCAAAATCAACCCAAATAACTATGAACTATGGTTTAATAAAGCAATTGTTTTAACAGAATTAAAACAGTATTTACCTGCCATAAACTGCTACAAAAAAGCACTGAAAATACAACCAATGAAGGGAGAAATTTGGTATGCTCAAGGGCAAATTTTATTAACTATACAAAAATATGCTGAAGCATTAGCTGCTTATGATTGTGCTGTGAAACTACAACCTGATAATTATCATATTTGGTTGAACCGAGGATTAGCCTTAGTAAAAACTCAACGTTATGCAGAAGCAATTATCAGTTATGACCATGCAATAGAATTAGAACCTGAGAATTATTTAGCTTGGTTTAACTTGGGTATTGCTCAAAGTAAACTACATAAATATCACGATGCAGTCTCTTCTTTTAATAAAGCAATTAAATTAAATCCCGATGATTATGAAGCTTGGTATTATAAAGGATTAGCTTTAAAAAATAATTGGAAAGAAGGAGGAGTTGCTTGTTTTGATAAGGCAATTAATTTTCATCCTAATTTACCAGAAATTAGGATTAGTCGTGGTTATATTTTATTAGATTTATTTAAAAATAGTGAGGCATTAGAATCTTTTAATCAGGCAATTACAATTAATTCTAATTATCCAGAAGCTTGGTTAGGTCGCGGTAAAGCATTTATGGCACTAGGCAAATATAATGAAGCTCTTATTGCTTATGGTAATGCTATTAGTATTGAACCATATTTTTTAGAGGCTTGGAATTGTCGAGGCGAAGCATTAGAAAAACTCCAGAAGTACGATCAAGCATTAGCAGCTTATGACAAAGTAATTGAAATGAGTTTTAAACAAGGAATTTCTGTTGCTAAAGTTGGTTTACAAAGGGGTGCAGCTTTAGAAAAGTTAGAGCGATATGCTGAAGCAATAGCAGCTTATGATTTGGTAATTGGAAAGGAGCCAGATAATTTTGATGCTTGGTTAAACCGGGGGTTAAGCTTGGAAAAAATGGCAAATTATGAAGAAGCTGTTTTTAGTTATAATCAAGCTATTAGTATTTGGCCAAGTAATTATCAAGCTTGGTCACAATTGGCTTTGATGCTGGAAAAATTAGAGAGGTATGAAGAGGCGATCGCTGCATACGACCAAATAGTTTCTTTAAGACCTGGTAATCATGAAGTTTGGTTTCAACGAGGATTAATTTTGGAAAGATTAGGATATGTTCAAGAAGCCGTTAGTTCTTACAAAATTGTTTTAGAAATTAAGCCCGATTATCAGAAAGTAATTGAAAGAATAAATAAATTAAAAGTGCCTGTTTGATTTTAATTAGGGCTTTCTGAACCGTATTGAACTATAATCCCCAATTATGTCATTCTAGTGTTCTGAGCATTTTAATCGTGGCCAGATAAAATAAAAATAAATATCAAAAAACATTAAAAAAATTAGGTAAATTTATTATATGGTATCCTTAGCCTCTCGTTCTCACCTAACCCAGACGACTCCATCTGAGCAACCTATTCCCACACCAGATAATTCTCAACAGAAAATCTATTGGTCTTTTAATAAAGCTGATGATCTACTAGATGACAATATAATCGAAAATGATGCCCCCAACTCTACAGGAAAGGGATATCTTAACAGTGACGATAATGAGACTTCCATTACGGATAAAGCACTTCAGCTTGGTTCTCAGAAACAAATTGAAGGCAAAATTAATGCTTTGGATATGCGGAACTCTGGGGTCTCTTTGTCTTTTTGGGTAGAAGAGAAAGACAATGGTATGATTCCTCAGATACGCTTAACTCAAATTGTCGAGAATGTTTTGGAAGAGACTGATCCTGAAAAAAATTTACAAGTGAAAGTCTTTGATGCGTTAGTTATTGATCATGAAAATACTCAAGATCAACTCAAGATAATTCTCACTCGTCCTAATGCATCTCCTGATGATGGAACCAATGATGGGAAAGGAAAATTTTTAGAATATACTGTTCCCTTAAATGGAAGTTTAAGCAACAACACAAATAATAAAGATTGGCATCATATCGTTGTTTTGTGGAATGGAGAAGTAAACGGCACTCAAGGTGAGATTGTCGATCTGGTTGTAATAATTGATAGTCAATTAATTCATGTCAATCCTTCAGAAACACCAACTTCAGTTGATGGAGTAGTTATAACACCTGATGATTACTATCAAAATACCCAGGCAGAAAGTATTCCAGCTTGCCGTTTCATTATTTCAGCCTCTCAAGTAAGTAGTCCAACTGCTATTGATGAAGTTCGCTTAATTAAGGGAATTGTTTCCTCTAAACTTGTACGAGCCTTTGGTTCGTCACGGCAAACCTCTGGTGAGCCTCTCATTGTCTGGAACGCAGATCAAAGGGGAAGCATATCTGCAGGACTTCAACTAATCAAAAATGGCGATTTTGCCAATGGTTTAGAACACTGGGAAACTTACCCTTCCGATGCTGCTGACTACATTAAAGTTATTGGTGATTCTTTATGGTGTCATTTCTGTAATGTTTTAAGCGATGTAGGTGTTAGCACACATCATGTAGATGTTGGAATATATCAAGATCTAGATGTTCCTCAAGATTTCGCTCAAGGCAAAGAATATCGCTTAAAATTTAAGGCTTGGTTAGATCCTGAAAAAAACTAGGAGCACAAGAAGTTAATTTGAGTTCGGGTTCAACATTAGGCCACAACTACAATTTGAGTCCGATCCCAGAATTGGGTAATAGCTATAACTTGATAAAGAATGGAACTGTAGAAAAACAAAATGGTGCTTTTGTCTTAAATGGGAGGAGCTACCTAAAAACGAATCCTAACAATCTCTATATCAATGATTCTTTAGCCGTAGATAGCTGGTTTAAACCGAACAATATACAAAGTCAACTGCCACTATTTGATGTTGACCTTAGCTATATTTTCACTGTAGGATGGCTTGAATTTTATATCGAACAGAGACTCAATGTTATCTATGACCGCAATAAGCAAGAATTTCAGGTCAATATTGTAGCCAAAGACATTGCCAATCACGAAATTTCTAATGAATATAACCTAATTGCTGCATTGAGTGCTGTTCTAGCCAATACCATTCCTGAACAAAAATTTAAGATTACTATCACTGAAAATATTACGCTTACAGAATCATTACCTTCCTTAGTCGGTTCAGAATTTCAGGGAGGAGGTAATACATTAGCACGAGGAACTGAACTAACGATAGAAAGTAATAGTACAACTTCTCCCAAATTCATCAGTGGAAACAATCTGGTTCAAATTCTTGCCATTGATGCAGATGATTGCATTATCAATTTAAGAAATCTGGAATTACGAGAAGGTAAAGCCCAAGGTAGTAGCGGTGAACCCGGTGGAGGATCGGGTTTAGGAGCTGGAGGAGCTTTGTTTATTGCGGGTGGAACAGTCAATATTGAAGGCGTTAGGTTCATCAACAATTGGGCGTATGGTGGTACAGCCCTAGAGACAGAAGTGAATCACGGACAGGGAGGAAATGCTGTCCATGTAAATAACGAATCACTGCTTTCTCCACCGGGCAAGAACGGAGGTCAAGGTGGAGCTTTTAATATAACAGGTAATCCTGATTACTATGGAAGCGTAGCAATTTTTGGTCGAGGCGGTGAAGCAGGGAAAGGAGCATTTGGAAATCAGGGAGGTCCTGAAGGAAAGACAAATCCTGGCGCTGCTGGAGAAAAAGGAAGCTTTGGCTGTGGAGGAGGTCAAGGTGGAGGCGGGCAAGGTGGATATAGAGAAAGAGGCAATAAAAATGATGCTGGTGGAGATGGTGGTAGCGGTGGTAGCGGTGGTTTTGGAGCTGGTGGCGGTGGCGGTGGCGGTGGCGGTGGACAATACAAGGTAGCAACTGAATGGGCTATAGGGGGTCCGATAGGCGATGCTGGTCAGTATGGTTCAGTCGGTATCAGCGGAGAAAGTTGTGCGGCACATCAAGAAACACCTTCTGGAAGACAGGGAGGTAAAGGTGGTAACGGAGCCGGTTTGGGTGGAGCAATCTTTGTCCCAGATTCTAGTAATTTGACAGGAATTAGCCGACAGCCTCGCGTTACCATCTCTGCTAGCTGCTATTTTGAAGGAAATGGCGTTCAATCTGGTGGAAGTGGAGCCCAGGCAAAAGGAAAAGCAATCTTTTTTGAAAGTGAACGGTGGGTCTACAATAACTCAGGCGAGGGTGATGGATTTCCAGCAGAAGGAATAATTGCTGACATAACAGAACATCGAGTCCAAACCCTTGAAGAGTTGGTAACAGCTATCCACGAAGCCAATCAATCAGAAGTTGATAACGTTATTATTCTTAAAAACGACATTACGCTTCAGGACACCACATTTGGACCACTAAGTGGGAAGAATCTTCTGATTCAAAATACTGATAGTGGTAGTGGTAAAAGTTCTGGGGGACTGATTATTCGGAGCGAAGAAGGACAACATTACTCAATTAGTGGACAGAATCAGTTTCAAATTATCAGCATGGATAATTTTGGTGGCTACCTAGAGCTATACAACCTAGAACTAAAGGATGGATTAGCTCAAGGAGGCAATTCTGAACATGGAGGAGGAGGTGGACTCGGTGCTGGCGGAGCGCTCTTTGTTAATTCAGGTAACGTGGTTGTTGATAGTGTTACTTTTACCAACAATAAAGCATTCGGTGGCAATGGAGGAGGAGAAGGGAGCAAAGCTGGCAATGGGGAACCAGCAACAGCGGCTGGTTCTGGGGGGCACTGTAATACCAGTGGCTTATTGAGCTTGGATAATGGATCTGGTCGTGGTGGATCAGCATCAAGCAGTAACAAGCGGGACGGAGAAAATGGTTCTCATGGGAACTGGGGCATTGGAGGAGGTGCTGGATCTGCACCCCAATATAGGACTTTAAGCAGCACGAAAAATTATTATGCTGGTCATGGAGGCTTTGGTGGTTTTGGTGCTGGAGGAGGCGCTGGTGCTTCTAACGCCACCGTTTGTTTTCGGCCAGATCACGTGAATCAGTATATTTGCCAAAAAGGTAATCGAGGTAATGGACGTGCTGGTGGTCAATATGGGAAGCCAGGAACAAATGCTTCTCCCTCACAGGAGGATGCTTGTACTATAGGGACTCCCGGCGTTGGAGGTGCTGGTGCTGGACTAGGAGGAGCAATTTTTGTCAGAAATGCTTCTTCTTCTGGCTCTGGAGTAAACGATACATTTGTATCAATTAAAAATAGTCGTTTCTCTGGAAATGAGGTTCAAGGTGGCGTTGGCAACGGCAATGGAGAAGCCAAAGGAAAGGCTATTTTTACCGAAAGTATGGGAGATAATTCCATCGATGACCCAACAAATAACCAACCTATTGATTATCGTTCTGATGTGGGTTTGCTCTCTCCAAATCCTGAAAAACAGGCTCTATATGCTACATCTCGCTACAGTGTAACTGTTCCGGTGGAATCCGTCACTTATACCTATGCCTCCGATGACTTCACTTGCAATTGGCATCACATCGCGACTAGCTTTTCCAATGGCGGTGTCCCGCAGGTATTCTTAGATGGCATTCCTCTGCCTCGAACTGACGAGAACAAAGGAATTGAAATTAATCAAGATAGGGGTTTTCATCCAAGTACAGAGAGCGTTTTATACTGGGGTTATGTTAAAAACCTTGGCAGTAGCTTCATTGGTGAAGTTAATGGTTTGCGGTTCTTTGATCGCAGTTTAAGCAGTAGTGAAATATTTGATGCCGCTTCAGAAGCTATCCAACGCTTAATTATCCAGCTCGATGAGAGTAGGGATGCAATAGAAAGTGCCAAAGTCCTTTACCAGTTTCCAACTTCTGCACCTTTTAATACGACTTGGATAAAACTTCTAAGAGGAAATAATGAGCCAACTCAAGTGAATAACCCCACCAGTTCAAATTGGAGTGAGATTAAAGCAACTTTAGGAGACGGTGTGGTGATTGAATTAGTCGGTAGTGGTAACGGGAATACGGTCGGCTATACAGATCAAACCACACTTTCTGGTTACACCCCAGATGAATTAGTTGCAGCTTTAAAACAGATACTCCCAGGGGGTTTATCGGCAGCAGAAATGTTTATCTCCGCAACCAATTTTGTCGATCCCAACGGTTATGAAACAGCGGAGCTTTCCGATGAAAAAGAGTTAACCGATGAAACCGAACCAGCAACCCTAAGATTTTCCAAAGCTTTAATGGAAGCTGATTTAACGGAAAGTGTAAACTATGGACCTTTGAAACGTTTCAATGAAAACAATGACATTGAGTTTAAGCAAACAACGGATATATGGGTGTTATATGAACAAGTCAATGCAGAAAATCCGGTTATTCTGGACTATACTCATAAACCATTCGATGTAGCTTCTATTATTTCTATCGGTATAAAGATATATAGTCTCGTCAATAAAGGTAAAGATATTTACAAAGAGGCAAAATCTATTAATAAGGTGATTGATTCTGAAGTAGAAACAAGCCTTTCTACTTTTCGACAATTAGATTTTGACTCGATCACCGAAGACACCTCTGTAAAAGCCAATAAACCCGATAGTTTAGAAACAGCCAAAGCCCGTCGTAAGACCTCAAAATTCTACGACATTTTCCGTATTGATACAGCCAAAGCCATGAAGGTCTTTCTGAAAGATGCGGATCTTTTAACCACTGGGATGAGTTTATCAAACGTAGGACTTCAGTTGGCAACTCCCGATCTAGTTGGTGCTATATCTGGTTCGGGAGCAAGTGTTGCCGATCATCTCAACAAACCCAGTAATAAAGGAAGTATACTCTTCAAGAATAATAAGAACAAAAAATTCAGAACAAAATTATTAAAAGCCACAAAATGTGGATTTAAAAATGGTGCCTTCACGATTGTAACTGGATACTCAACAGTATCTGGTGCCGTTCAATTGTTTAAAACAGGCAATACCTACGATATCGTGAAAGGGTCTTTACAGATAGCTTCTGGACTGGTTTTACCGATTGTGGAAGTCACCACTGAGGCGTTGATAGTAGCTGAGTTCACAAGTTCAACAGCAGCCGGACCGTTTGGTTTAGTAGTTGCCGCCGTGAGTCTAGTGATTGATATTGGTCTTATGATTGCTGATGCCATCAGGAAAGCAATACAAAGGCAAAAATTAGCGAGAAAAGCCAGTCAATTTGCAGCCGATGGCTTCTATGATTTAATTACTGACTTAAAAGGGAGCCTAGATAACATTGATGATCTCTATATATCAGGTGCTTTTTCTAATCTTCCACTTGAATCAAAGACAATTGTGCTAACTGGAATAACATCGTGGTTGTACCAAGCCTTGAGCAGTAGCTTACGCAATGGAGAATCAATAGACAGTATTCTAGGCAAAAATCCAGATTCTAAAAACCTCTCAGTTGATGAATTTATTGATGAGCTTGTTAACAATAAGCTTAATATTGACAGCGAAACAGCTAATGTTTTTCACGGTATTTATGATCTATGGACAAAACAAGAGGAGGGTCTACACCCTGTTATTGATATTGATTTAGTGAGTGACTCTACCAAAACATTTAACGATCATAATCTAATAGACTCTCTAAAGCAATTTTTGGGAGAGAGGCTAGATGACGGCGGAACTCAGTCACCCGAAGCCGAACCGGACGCAGGTTTTACCGTAGAAGAAGCCTTAACTCTTGATGGGTCTAATCTTTCAGAATACTCACGGAATATAGCTGTTTATGGAGTAGATGCTGAAGGTCTACGTGAAGAAGTTCAAACGGGTAAAGGGAACGATACAATTATATTAGGCTTAGGAGAATTTCATATTCAAACCGGGGAAGGAAATAATACAATCTACCTGAGTCAAGAGTTTAAGGATGTTCCAAATGCTGATGATCAAAGCAAATATTATCTCGATGCTGGTGATATAGAAGGTGCAAGTCTACTCACCCAACGTCAAAAAGATAGTGATACATTAATAATTAATGGATCAGCTTATGTCAACTTAACCGTGATGGCGGATAAGAATAAAACGTCAGGTGGAGAAGCAAAACAGGCTGTCTTTTTCCAAAAAGGAAGCGATGCAGCAAACCAAAAACCCCTTCTCGTCAGTGGTTTAGAAAATGTATGGTGACTCCTAATCTCATCAACACCTTAAAAGGCGGAACAGGTAACGATACATTATACGGCTCTCATGCCGGGGGTCACGGTTATAATTCTATGTCTGGGGGTAACGGTGGAAATAACTTAATTATTGCTGACGAAGGGGTTAATATTCTTCATGGCGGGCCGGGAAATGATACCTTGGTAGCAGCAATTCACCCAGAGAAGACTACTGATAATATCTTTCTCTTTGGCTTTGGAGATGGAAATGACTGCATTGAAAAAGGTCTTAATCATATTGATGTAGGTCTTACTTCCACTAATAATTTTACCGATGGCATTCGCTTTGTTTATGGCTCTGGTGATGATTACGACTATCCTTCAGATGCTCCAACAATCGATTCACCTGACCAAGTAAGAGATATCTTACAATTCGGTGAAGGGGTTTCTGCTGCTAATGTACGTGTTAGTTATGGCAAAGATTCTGAACATACAGAACCGAATGGTACACCACCTTATACTGACATTGACCAGCAAGTTACCTTCTCACTAATTGTTGATGATACCCGTGTTTTCGATGCCGGAATTGATGATGATCTCACTAAACCGAACCTACAGACAGGGGACTCTATTGCCATTAAGGGGAACTGGAGTAGGAATTATAATTATAGTCATCGGATTAAAACCTTGCGTTTCGGAGATGGTAGTAGTCTTGAAATCGCTTACATCGATATATTGGGATACAACGGGGACTGTCAAAGATGATAATGTAACTTTACCCGGTGCAACTTTCTTCCAAGGATTTAGTGGTAATGACATCATCACTTCTAATGGTCAAAATAATGTCATCTTACCTGGTAGTGGTAATAATACTGTCAACATCAATAGTAATAACGATCAGATACTGATCAATCGTCATCCCTTGAATCACGATACTATCAATATCAGTGAAAGCGGTCACCACCTTACTGTTGTGCTTGATGGTTCAATCCGACTACGGGATCTTGGGTTTGCTTTCGATGGAAATAATCTCGTTTTGAAAGTTGGTAACGGTGGCAATTTGAGTACCGCAACCCAAACTATAGTCATCAACAATGCTAAAAATAACTTACTGTTGCAATTTGGTACAGGTTTCACCTTGGACCTCACGAAATTCAACTTAACTGAAGTACACCAAGGTGATAATGAAGATAATACCCAGACAGCAACAGGAGCAGCTATCCTTTCGGGAAGTTTTGGCAATAACACCTTAAATGGTGGAGCTACTGGTCCTTCTATCTTTATTGGTGGTGCTGGTAACGACATGATCAATGGTAGTCAAGACAACAGTGGCGACCTCTATATCCTCGAAGATCGAGGTGGTTTTGAGCGGATAACCGGGTTAGACGGGACAAGCATCGTCTCAAATAAAACCGTCCTGATCGTCAGCACCAACGCCGAATTTTTGGGTTCAGCTGTTCTTAAGCGTGATGAAATCTGGTTTGCTACCAAAGAAACTGTAAACAAATTACCCGAAAACTTTGATCGAGAAAAACTACCCAATGAACTCAATGAGCTTGAAGACGGAGAACTTTTAATTTGGATCAGGGGGCAAAACAATGGTGCTATCATTAAGGATTGGGATAAATGGGATGAGACAAATCGTGTAGTTGTGACTAATCAGTATGAAGGAGCTTTTGAAATTAAGAAAGAAGGTATCAACACCTTACTAGAAATAATGGACAAATATCAAGATTTGGAAAACAAGATCTATAAACCTTGGCATCCCGATCTTAATGATGAAGATGCAACTCTTAATTTGAATGAAGAACTCTCCAATGCCATACTAGAATCATCTTGGCAACCTACTAGCTCTATCATTAGTGTTGCATAATAGAGAATGATATATTGGCATCGTATATATGAACTGTCCTTATTGTCAAATTCATAAAATGCGATCGCCCTCTATCGGATAAATCCCCTTCAATATTGGGAAAATCAATTCCCCTAGTATCTAAATTAGAGGGGGATACACCAATAGCTTTTAGTAGCTGCAACAAAGCCGTTTTATATCCTAAGTTTGGTAGAATCTTAATCTATGAATATGGCCTCTGATTCAATTCAAGATACCAATCCAACTATCCCTAACAGTTCCAAGTCTACAGAGATCGAGGAAACTTCTCCCTCAACAAAACCAAAGCTGATGATAGAGTCTTATTTTCCAACCCTGATTGCTTTTCAGGATTGGCTAGATGTCATATCGCTTAATACCTACCTCAAAGAACAGATTTATGCCTGGAAAGCAAAGGATTTAGAGGGAATTGAACGTTCTAATGTGCGATCAATGGGAGCTTGGCACAGCAAAACGGATATGAATCAACGACCTGAATTTGCTGAATTTACTGAAAGGGTAACACTAACAGTACAAGAGTATTTTAATCAACTTGGCTATGATCCAAGTTGGAAAGCTAGCTGTGATAGTATGTGGGCGAATATTAGTCCAAAATATGCCTATAATCGTAGCCATAATCACGGTAGTACCCTCTGTAGTGGGGTTTACTATGTACAGTCTGACCCTGGCCATAGTGGACGCATCAACTTCACCGATCCCCGTGAACAAGCGGTCATTTTGCCTACTTACACAAAAGAAGCTTTACAGCGTTCTCATACTTGGTCTAATGTCTATTATGATCCGATTCCAGGGCGCATTATTCTTTTTCCGGGTTGGTTACGTCATGATGTTGCTCCAAATCTCTATAATGGAACAGGAAAAGAGGCTGATCGCATCAGCATCAGCTTTAACTTTTACCAATGTCCTCCTGATACTGTCAGGAATTATTGAAGGGTTGAGAAAAAAGGTTAAAAAGCTCTCTCTCACAGGATGCCAGGCTTGTGTAGCTAGCTCCCTGGAATTGGGAATCCAAACTACCCTAATTTCTACTGAAAACGACCCGATCGCGTCCCTGTCTTTTAGCTTTATATAAAGCCTCATCTGCCAGAGCAATTAAATCTTCTGTAGTACCTTCGATAGTAGGAATAACACTAGCAACCCCCAGACTTAAACTCACAAATTGACTTACCTCAGACTGAGCATGGGGAATAGAAAGAGAGGCGATCGCCAGGCGGATCGACTCGGCAATAGTAAACCCACCCTCTATATTTGTATTGGGTAAAATCACCGCAAATTCCTCACCACCGTAACGAGCTACTAAATCAGTTGGTCTTTGAGGAACTTGAGATATCGCCTGCGCCACACGAATCAAGCAATCATCTCCACCTTGGTGTCCATAATGATCGTTGTAACGTTTGAAATAATCAATATCAATCATAATCAAGGACAAAAATTGCTGTTCTCGCAGATGTCGTCGCCACTCAACGGCGAGGGACTCATCAAAACTACGACGATTAGGTATTTGAGTAAGTCCATCCACATTGGCAATGCGTAATAATTCCTGGTTAGCTTTTTCTAGTTCAGCAGTACGCTGGGCTACTTGCTGCTGTAAAGTTTGATTATAATCTGAAAGAATCTTTTCTGCCTGCTTGCGTTCCGTAATATCCTGAAAAGTAGTAATTGCATACTTAATTTTTCCCTGTTTGTCATAAACGGGTGTTCCGCAAGCTTCGATGGCAATTCGGCGATCGCCTTGGTGAATTTCTATATTGTCATCCCTGACAGTTTCTCCGTGCAGAGCGCGTACTATTGGTAAATTAGCCTCTGGATATTTTTCCTCAGTACCAGGTTGATAAATTTGATAAACTTCAGAAACTTCACTTGATGTAACATTCCCCAGTAATTCCCGTGCTATATGATTCGTGTAATAAGGATGACCAGAAGCATCCACAATGCCAACCGCAACTGGCATTGCATCCAGAAACTGTCTTAACTTGCTTTCATTTTCTCTAACTTGAGCATAAAATTTAGCATTTTGAATAGAAATAGCAGCTTGAGAGGATAACAAATTTAAAATTTCTAATCGTTTGTCAGTAAAAGCTTCCACAGTTAGACTATTTTCCAGGTAAAGGAGACCTATGAGTTTAGCTTGATTGAGAATAGGAGTACAACAAAGACTTTTAGGTTGGTTTTCAATCAGGTATGAATCTCTAGCAAAGATTGTGTCTTGTTCAATGTTGTTGATCAGCAAAGTTTGTTGCGTTCGTTTAACAGTATTGATGACGCTATCAGGGAGAATTTTAGTATGATGATCCATGGAAATACTACACAAGCTATAGTTTCCATCAACCCATTGAGAAACTATTTCCCAACTGCCAGAGTTGTATAAAATCAAGACACATTTGTTAGCTCCAGCATTTTCTGCAACAATGCGTGTCATTTTGGAGAGTAATACTTCTAGTTCGATTTCCTCAGATATAGCTTGAGAGGCTTTGATTACAGAAGCTAAGTCTAGGTCTGAGGATGTGGTAGTTACTTGGCTTCTAGAAGAAGTTTGGATTCTAGTATGACTAGGATGGGGGTGACATTTATCACTTTGGAAAATAAGAGTGAGAAGTTGGGGATATTGTTCTTCAAGTTGGTTAGTCTTAGCCTTTGCTCCCCAAGTAGTATAGCAATAGTAGGCTTCTTGCATATAGATACTAGCAACTTTTTCTTTAGCACAACTAAGATAAAATTTAGCTGCCAGTTCATTTGCCAGAGCTTCCTCTTGAAGATATTTGTTTTCTTTTGCTCCTAATATTGCCTTGTCATATAACTCTATTGCTTCTCCTTTTTTTCCTAATACTCGACACTTTTCTGCCTCCACTAAATCTACTTTATGTTGGTAATTCATCGGAGCAGACTCTGCCCATTGCTGTTTTAGTTGCCTTTGATTGTCTGCCACTCGTTCCATCACCTCTGAGACCTCCTTTTTCCTTTCACTCATTCTTCCTAACGCCATCAAAGAATCATAAAAATAAAACACTGGTTGAGTTACCAGTCCTGGTGAAGCTAGCACATATTCTTTGATTTTTTCTATATCCTTTTCAATAGATTCTATTTCCTCAAACAAATAACACAGTATCATCTTATATAAGTAAAAAAATGATAACCCTAATGAATCATTCCCCGACACCATTTTTGATATAAATTCTACCTCTTGCTCACTATCTCCAGATAAAAGAGTTGGATATTTCCCAATTCCGAGTAAATTTAATGTTGTCTGCCAACAACTGCGACACCAATTCGCTGCTACCAATTGATTCAATTGGACTAATCCATCAAAGTAAGTATGAGCTGACTGTTCCAAGGCAGCCAGAGGTTGACTACACAAAAAAGATTGTAAACAAAAACCATGAGCATTGTAGCCAGCAAATTCCAAGTTTCCCACTTCTAAACCTATTCCATAACCTTCTTGCAGGGGAGAAACAGTTTCTTTGATATGAGATTTATAATGTAGGAGAAAGAACATGACAATATGTATTACCAATGGCTTCACCCCTTTTAAATCTAGTTTGGAGACTACCTGTAGTGCCAGTTGACCAAACTTGACCGCGACATCAATATCTTGTAATACACTACAAGCAACGATGCCATAGCAGGAATAAGCAAAGGGGGAAGACCGAGTATGTCCATATTGAATAGATAGTTTGACTGACAATGCTACCAATAATGGAAATAAGGGAGAACCAGAAAGATAAGTAGCTGGCATAATGCTATTGGTAATCTCGACAATGGCAATTTTTTCGCGATCCTCCATTATTGGCAGTTCGACCAAATTTTCTATTTCTGTATCGTTAACCAGTAGGCTAATTTCGGAAACTGCCTGTTGAATATCATTCTGTGTAGGTGTTTCCGGAAAACTCACACCTAATTGTCTTAAAAATTGTTTCGCAATAGTAATAGCTTCCGTCGCTAAATTCCTTGTATTATATGATTGTATTTGAATCCGATAAACATTAATCTGTTCTGGTAATGAGGAAGTATTGGCAATGACTATCTCAATCAACTTTTCCATTACCTCAAAATCACCACATAAAGCAGCTAATTCTGTTCCCAACTCATAGAATTCTAAAGTCATTTTATATTGCCTAGACCAAGCATTTTTTCCTAGTAATGATAATCCAATCTTCACATATTCCCTACCTGCCTGATAAGCAGTAGCATTTTTAGCTTTTCTACAAGCTATCAGATTAAATTTTGCTAGTTCATCTCGTTCTGTTTGATTGGTAATTAAAGATGTTCCATGATTTAATTGACTAACTAGCTCAAAAATCCTTTCTTCTCTTGCTTCTGGGGAAGCTTTTTGCAGTATTAATTGTCCTATATCGTAATGAAATCTTGCTTTTTCGTTGTTAGGAATTAAAGCATAAGCTGCTTGTTGTACTCTATCATGCAAAAAATGATAACCCACAGAAACATCTTTAATTTCCCTCTCCTGGTTTTGCTCTCCCATAAAAAACTTATAAACTTCACTCTCCGGAATAATAAACCCCTCCCGCAACCCCTGCCATAAATCTGTTGCTACCTCCCCTGGGGTTTTTCCCTGGACGATCGCCAAGGTTGCTAAATCAAATCTGTTCCCAATACAGGCAGATAGTTTCATCACATCCCGCGTTGTCTCTGGAAGTTTCTGCAACCTTTCTACCATAAACTCTACCACATCATCAGTCAGTGCTAATTGACGCACTTGTGTCAGATTGCATTGCCAATATCCTACCTTGGCATCAAATATAATCCAGCCATCCTCATATAACCCCTGCAAAAATTGGGTGATAAAAAATGGATTTCCCTTGGTCTTTTGATACACTAACTGTGCTAATGGTGTAGCAATTTCCACAGAACACATCAATGTATCCGCCACTAAACAAGTAATATTTACCTCATCTAAAGGAGCTAGCGTTAGAGTCTTCATCTCTACTGCCTGTTTCTGAATTTCATCTAAAATCAACATTAATGGATGGGCAGGAAATACTTCATTATCCCGATATGCTCCCAACACGAGCAGATATTCTACTTTGCCATCATTCATCAAGAGTTTTAACAGATTTAACGAAGCTGAGTCTGCCCACTGCAAGTCATCTAGAAAAATTACTAAGGGATGTTCTTGCTTAGTAAAAACTTCTACAAATTTACTGAAAAGCAAATTGAAGCGGTTTTGTGCTGCACTACCGGATAGTTCAGCAACTGGTGGTTGTTTCCCAATAATTCTTTCTAGTTCCGGAATTACATCAATAATTACTTGTCCGTTTTCCCCCACTACTTCTAAAATCTTACTTTTCCATTTTACCAATTCAGCATCAGATTCACTCAGTAATTGACCCATCAGCTCTCGAAATGCTTGTGTGAAAGCACTGAAGGGAATATTGCGATTTAACTGGTCGTATTTTCCTTTGATGAAGTAACCTCGTTGTTTAACTATAGGTTTATGTACTTCATTCACTATGGCTGTTTTGCCGATGCCAGAAAACCCTGCCACGAGAATCATTTCTGTTGTTCCACTTGCTACATTCTCGAAGGCATTGAGTAAAGTTTGTACTTCTGCTTCCCTGCCGTAGAGTTTTTCTGGTATGAGGAAATGATGAGATACATCTCGTTCCCCAAGGTCAAATTCGGTTATTTTTCCTGTTACGTTTAACTGTTCTCTACATTTTTCCAAGTCATATTTTAATCCCCAAGTATTTTGATAACGGTCTTCGGCATTTTTCGCCATTAATTTTAACACTATTGCCTGTAAAACTTCGGGGATTTCTCTATTTTTGATTATGGGAAATTTTACTGGTTGAGCAATATGACAATGTACTAATTCTACTGAATCTTGAGTGTTAAATGGTAAGTCATCTGTGAGTAGTTGAAAAAATGTTACTCCTAGAGAATACAAATCTGTCCGATAGTCAATTCCCCGATTCATCCGACCTGTTTGTTCTGGGGAAATATAGGCAAGAGTTCCTTCTAATATATTAGGGTTTTTTAGTATGGGATTTTCTCTGGTTAACCTTGTAGAAATGCCAAAGTCAATAATTTTTAATTGTTTAGTTTTGGGGTTGTAAATTATATTTGCTGGATTAATATCTTTGTGGATAATATTTTCTGCGTGAATTTGTGCTAAAATAGTAGTGACTTTAATTGCAATATCAAGAAAATCTGCTAAATCAAATTGATAGCTTTTTTGAATTATATTTAATGATTCTCCACCAAAATCTTCTAAAATAATAATTTGATATTGTTCTAAACTGTAAGCCTTGATTACACCCTCTAGGTTTAGGTGGCGAGTTAGTTCGTATTCTTGTTTGTAACGGGTGAGTTGGGATAATGTCGGATAATCTGCTTTGAGGACTTTGAGAATAACTCTTTGAGCATCCTCCTCCCTGATAGCACGATACACTTCTGAATTCATACTTTCATGGATTTGATCTAATACTAGATAACCAGGTAGCAGAACCATCTTTATTTTGGCAAATTTTGTAGTTTTAGGAATATTCAATAATATCATGTTTTGTTAAATACTTTAAATAATACTTAATAAGTAGTAAATAAGTAACAGTGACAATTAGAGGAAATAAAGAAGTTTGATTGAGCTTATTTATAAGGATATTTGATTGATAACTGATTATCCAAACAGGATATAATAAGCAATAAGAAATAAAAAAGAAAAAATCACTTCATCCTTATATAATAAAAATTATTCAAATTTTAGAGTTAATACTAGATGTGAGAATTTTTTGCTACACATAGATAAACTTGATTATAATTACTACCATATCCGAAAAAAAATTGCTACAAATACCTTTTGCGTCTTCCTTATCAACTCTATTTTGTAGCATTATTCTTTTAAAATTGGTATAAATGTGTAGGAAATTAATCATTTTTACAAATATGAAGCAGTATTTATTACTCAGATCCATAATTATTTACTACTTTTTTTAGCTTTTATTAAATCCGTTCCCAGCAATCTACAACTATCAGTCAAATTTATAATTATCTGATGGATTTAATATAATATAGAATCTAGTTAAACAGTTGTCATTGTGACTCAAAGGAAGCAATCTCTAAAACCTTGGGATTGCTTCCTTCCACTCCGTTCCAGTCGCTGCGGACATATATCATGTCTGGTTGAATAGTTATAATTAAAGCTCGTAGTAGGGCTTGAGCAATATCTATCTACTATCGGGCTTCAGCCCTAATTGCCTCTCGGAACAAAAAAACTTTTAGTTAATGCTCTTATATTATGTTCGGATAATCATTCATAAAAAAGTATTAATTTGTAGTTTTACTCTAACCCACTAAATATTTATCAGTTGCTCAATCCTAACAAAAGAACCTAATTATAAGTATTCAACCGAAGATGATATTATTGATAATAAGAAGAGTTCATTAATTGATAATTGATAATGGATAATTGATAATTACCTCTGGTTAAAACCGTTCGGGAATTGAAGATAAGGAAATATCCTAGCACTTTTCTCTTGGTCGATTGGATATGGCGTTTCGCTG
>NZ_JBNHER010000011.1:0-23682 GCF_050015975.1 Dapis purpurea BLCC-M126
GCGATCGCTACTTAGTATAACCTTGGACGGAAAAGATACCAAATGGGTTCTATATTCAATTCCATTACGGTTTTAACCAGAGGTAATTATCCATTATCCATTATCCACTATCCATTAATGAATCACCAACCCAATGAGTTATCGTCTAGCGATCGCTTGCTCCAGGGAATAGCGATCGCTACCAATCGCCTATTGACAGTCAAAGACCACCATGAGTCAGTTCAGGCTGCCCTAAATACCCTAGGGCCAGTTATGGATGTTGATCGGATTTATATATTCCAAAATCATCCTCATCCTGAAACTGGAGCATCTGCTAGCAGTCAGCGCTGGGAGTGGGTAGCTGAGGGCGTTCAGCCAGAAATTGACAACTTGGAACTGCAAAATCTTCTCTATCCAGAAATTCTGCCTCGTTGGTATGATACCCTATCGCAAAAACAGCCGATTTTAGGCATAATTAGAGAATTTACCAAAGTGGAGCAAGAACTATTACAGCCTCAAGGAATTCTGTCTATCTTGGTAGTGCCAATTTTTATCCGAGACTACTTTTGGGGGTTTGCTGGATTTGATGATTGCCACCAAGAGCGTCAGTGGAGTGACAGTACAAAAGCAGCACTAATGGCGATCGCTGGCAGTATTGGAGGAGCAATTTCTCAATGGCAAACTGAAGCTAACCTCAAGCAACTCAATGAAACCTTAGAAGATCGAGTCAAAACCCGTACTGCTGAACTCGAGCAGGCAAAGGAAGTTGCTGAATCTGCTAACCATGCTAAAAGTGAATTTCTGGCCAATATGAGCCATGAACTTCGTACACCACTCAATGGTATTTTGGGCTATGCTCAAATCCTCAATCGTTCTAAGAAACTAGAGGCAAAAGAACGTCACGGGATTGAAATTATTCACCAATGTGGCTCTCACTTGCTAACTCTGATTAATGACATATTAGACTTGTCTAAGATTGAAGCTCGCAAACTAGAACTTAACAATAAAGAGATTCATTTCCCCTCATTCTTGCAAGGGGTGGTAGAAATTTGTCGCGTTAGAGCTGATAAAAAAGGACTTAACTTTATCTATGAAGCTGATGCGAATCTTCCCACAGGCGTTATTACCGATGAAAAACGATTGCGCCAAGTGCTGATCAATCTCCTTGGTAATGGTGTCAAATTTACTGAAACAGGAACTATTACTTTTAGAGTAGAAAATATTAAGTCATCAGATTTAACAGGAGAAAATTCTATGGCTTGTATCAACTTCCAAATTCAAGACACTGGAGTTGGTATTGCTACTGATAATTTGGACAAAATATTCCAATCCTTTGAACAAGTTGGTGACAAAAAAAATTGTGCCGAAGGTACAGGTTTAGGTTTAGCAATTAGCCAAAGAATTGTAGAATTAATGGGTAGTAAAATTCAAGTCAAGAGCGAACTTGGAAAAGGTAGTATTTTTAGCTTTGAGATAGATTTACCGATCTCTCACAACTGGATACAAAAAGCTGCCACGAGCAATGAGGAGCAAATTATTGGTTATGAGGGAGTACTTCGCCATCTACTCGTAGTGGATGACAGATGGGAAAATCGTTCAGTTTTGGTGGAGTTGCTGGAACCTTTGGGGTTTAAGGTGACAGAGGCCGAAAATGGTCAAGAAGCATTATACCAACTCAGACAACAAAAATTCGATCTGATGATTACAGATATACATATGCCTGTAATGACTGGCTGGGAAATGCTCAAGCATTTACGCAATGACGAGCAGCTCAAAAATACAATTGTGATCGTATCATCAGCATCAGTGTCAGATATGGATCGGCAAAAAAGCTTAGATGCAGGAGGTGATGATTTTCTATCCAAACCTGTAAATGCTAAAGAACTATTCACTTTGCTTGTTAAGTATCTACAACTAAGTTGGAAATATGAGAAAATTAAGTCAGAGGCAACTCCTACTATCACTCAAAATGATATTTTAGAAATAGTTGTACCACCAGTAGATGACTTACAAATCCTATTTGAGTTGGCCCAGGATGGTTTACTCCTCAAGCTAGCAAAAACTGCTGAACAAATTGGGCAAAAAAGCGCTCGCTATCTGCCCTTTACCCAGAAAATTTCACAACTGGCAAAACAATTTCAAACAGAAGAAATTGAGACATTAATCCAAAAATACCTTGACCATTAGTAACTATTCTCAACCATGAATCAAGAATTAGCACAACAAACAGGGATAATCTTAATTGTTGATGATACGCCAGCCAATCTAGATGTCCTCTCAGAAACACTCGATGCAGTTGGATATGATGTAGCGATCGCCACCAATGGAAAACGAGCATTAAAACAACTAGAACGAGAATTGCCGGATCTAATTTTATTAGACATAACAATGCCGGATATCGATGGCTTTGAAGTCTGTCAAAGACTCAAAACTAATCCCACTACTCGCAATATTCCTGTAATTTTTATTACCGCTTTAGCAGATACAGACAAGAAAATCAAGGGCTTTGAGCTAGGAGCCGTAGATTATATTACTAAGCCATTTCAAGAGCAAGAAGTCCTTGCTAGAGTCAAAACTCATTTACAATTAAGAAGGCTAACTCAAAACTTAGAACAAGAAGTAGCTATGAAAGTATTTTCATTACAGCAAGCAAAACAAGCTGCTGAAACTGCAAACCAAGCAAAGAGTCTATTTCTCGCCAACATGAGCCACGAACTCCGCACCCCTCTAAATGCAGTTCTCGGCATCACAGAGGGACTGCAAGACAAGGTATTTGGGAGTATCAATGAGCAACAAATGAAAGCTTTACAAACTATTGAAAGTAGTGGAACCCATCTGTTAGAACTCATTAATGATATCCTGGATGTCGCGAAAATTGAATCGGGTCAGCTACAGCTAAGTTGTAACCCCACTGCAGTAGCTCCCCTCTGCCAATCTAGTCTGGCCTTTATCAAACCACTTGCCCAGAAAAAATGTATTCAGTTAAAAACGAAATTGCCCCAAAATTTACCTGAGTTGTTAGTAGATGAACGACGCATTCGCCAAGTTTTAATTAACCTACTCAATAATGCTGTCAAATTCACTCCAGAAAAGGGGTCTGTCTCTCTGGAGGTTGAGGTCATCTCTGTCAACCCAGAGGCCACCGATGCACAAAACTTCCTCCGAATTGCTGTGATTGACAATGGCATTGGCATTGCCCCAGAAAACCTCAACAAACTGTTTCAGCCCTTTGTCCAAATTGATAGTTCCCTAAATCGCCACTATCACGGAACAGGGTTGGGACTTAGCCTAGTAAAACGTATTGTTGACCACCATGGAGGGAAAGTAGGAGTCTCTAGTGAGTTCGGCGTTGGTAGTTGCTTTACAGTGGATCTTCCTTGTACTAATACTATCCTCTTTCACCCCAAACTAGAATCTCACTCCGAAGCTAACATTAAGTCCACAAAGCTTGAACAGGAGGCAGCACCATTAATTATGCTGGCAGAAGACAATGAAGTGAATATCACTATAATTTCGAGTTATCTGAAAGCAAAAGGTTATCGCATTATTCTGGCAAAGGATGGAGATGAAGCGATCGCCCAAGCTGAGTCGCAAAACCCAGATTTGATTTTGATGGACATTTCAATGCCAAAGAAGAATGGTCTAGAAGTGATGCAGCATATCCGCCATACTCCCCATTTAGCCGATGTACCGATCGTTGCCCTTACTGCTTTAGCTATGGAGAGCGATCGGGAACGTTGCTTGGCTGCTGGAGCTAATAATTACCTCAGTAAACCTGTTAAACTCAAACAATTAGTAACTATGATTCAAGAACTTTTAACTACTAAGGAGAATAACTAATGAATATACCATCTGTTTTAGTAATTGACGATGAACCCAATAATTTTGATGTGATTGCAGCTCTTTTGAGCAATCAAGACTATGAGTTGTATTACTCTGACAATGGTGAAAATGCGATCGAAAATCTAGATGCCTACAACCCAGACTTGATTCTACTTGATGTAATGATGCCTGGAATAGATGGCATCGAAGTTTGTAAGCAAATCAAAGCTATGTCAAAATGGCAGGCAGTTCCGATTATTATGGTAACGGCATTAAACTCAAAATCAGACCTAGCAAATTGTTTAAAAACCGGAGCTGATGACTTCATTAGTAAACCTGTCAATGGTGTAGAACTGCGAGCCAGAGTTAAATCCATGCTACGAATTAAACAACAGTATGACAACCTACAAACCATGCTGAAATTGAGGGAAGACATGGCGAACATGGTAGTTCACGATTTACGAAATCCCCTGACTATTATCATGTTTGGCTTGGAATTAGTAAGAAATAAAAATTATCCCCAAGAAAAGCGAAACCAGAAACTGGAGCAGATTTATGCTGCAGCAAAAAGATTAGAGCGATTAATTAATGATTTATTGAACATGGCTTTACTAGAATCAGGTAAACTTCGTTTGAAGCGCAAAAAGGTAGAAATAATTGCTCTCATACATTCTAGCGCCTCCAACTTTGAAACGATCGCTGCTCAAAAAAATCAGTCTTTGGTAATTCAATTACCAACAACACCCATTGATATAGTTTCTGTGGATGTTAATCTGATTCATAGAACTATAGATAATTTGATCTCTAATGCAATTAAATTTTCTCCAAATAATAGTCAAATTATTCTGAATTTAGAAATTCTCAACTCTGGCGATTACAAAATCCAGGTCATCGACTCTGGTCCTGGTGTTCCCGAAGCAATGAAACAAAATATTTTTGAGAAATATGAAGTTGGTACAAAAATGTCAAATATTCCGCAAATCGGATTAGGTTTAGCCTTCTGTAAAATGGTTGTTGAGGCACATAATGGTAAAATCACCGTGAGCAACAATCAACCCCAAGGATCTATCTTTGAGATTACCTTACCAAGATCTAGGTAAAGTCAAAATTTAGAAATTGTTTGTCAAGTAATAGTAATTCAAAAAAATAATGTTACAAATAGTGTGAGTAATTCAGGAATTCCCAAGCTGCTCCTCCTAGACTAGAGGGAAAGAAAACCTTCTGTTGGAGAGCTGTTCCAGGTTCCTAGCCAACTCCTCTATAATTATGTAATATTATGTCCGGTAGCATTGGTATTGTATAGAGAAGGTAAGGAAGAAGGAAGCAGGAAGAAGGAAGAAGCTGTAAGAGAAGAAAAAACCTTAAATATGGTGGATATTTTCCCGGCTTTTACACAAACGATACCAACGGACATGATATAAACCTCTGATTAATTGTTATCTTGTAGCTATGGGCAATGCAGCAACTACTTAACATATAAAATCTAAATCATTATTAATAATAATTATTATTAATAATTTTTGAGGAAAATATTAAGTATACTTTTATGTGTAAAATATTTTACACTAAAAAAAATAAGTATTTTGTATGATATTATCCTTATAATACTTACAATAAATTGATTTTTGACAGCATATAAGGTAAAGAAAATATGTATAAATAAATTACTTTAGACAGATTGTTAAAAAAATGTTACAATTATGATGATAAGATTTTATTGAAAATAAATTCTAATAGTCGTGAGACAACTTCTATATTTATTCAAGCAATACCTAGCACCTGGAATAGTCGGATTAACAGGGATTACTCTTTCGATAATTGCTACCCTCGTAGTTTATCACTGGGAAATGGCAAAAGATCGAGAGCAGTTTCAACAACAATCTACTGTCTTAGTAAATGAGTTACAGAGGCAATTGAATAGTTACACCCAACTGACTAGATCTGTAGGTAGTTTCCTAAATTCGTCTCAAGAAGTTAGTAGACAAGAGTTTCAACAATTTACAAGCTCCCTATTACCCTATTATGACGGTTTGTTAGGATTAGGCTGGAGTAAAAAAGTAGAGAATCAGGAACGCTCTCTCTATGAGGAACAGTTAAAAGCTCAAGGACTGATAAATTTTAAGATTCACGAACATAACCCCAGAGGAAATCAAGTAGTGGCAGGCGATCGCCCAGTCTACTTCCCCATAACCTATATCGCACCTTTAAATAGATGGCAAAACTATATTGGTTGGGATGCTGCTTCAGACATAAAACGCTTGCTGAGTATAGAAGAAGCAGAACGTATAGGAGTGAGTATTAGTACGCCTTTAGTGGAATTAGAAAATGGTAAACCAGGGTTTGTACTTTACTATCCTATCTTTGGCCCAAATAACTTGAATTCTCCATCTCTTGAGGACGAAAACCCTGATACCAATAAAAAATTTCAAGGAGTTGTATTTGGTTTTTATGAAGTTCGGACTTGGATTGAAAAAGCCATCAGCAATCTCAATCTTAACGAACTTGATTTCTATCTCTATCGTTTACCAGAAGATCAGTTAGGTTCTGCTTTAAACAAAACTGCTGTTAATGCCACTGACTCTTTCCTTATAGCATACAAATCTAACTCCCAAAGCTTAACAGAATCTCCTCAAGTTGCCAACTTAGAAGCTATTGAGAACCCCACAGATCAATCATCATCTCTGTGTCGTTATAGCTCTGAATGGGAATTTTGTATCCGTTCGCTTCATACAGCACAACAGGAACTTTCCTTGTTAGTATTACCTGCTTCCGATCGTTCTATATCCAGTTGGCGTTGTGAAGCTGTTCTGGCATTAGGTTTATTAGTGACAGTATGTTTGGTAATGTATTTATTAATTTCCCAGCAGGCGACTTTAAAAGTTGAGGGCAAAAATCGGGAATTAGAAGAATTACTGCAAGAACTACACCAGACTCAACTAAAGCTAGTACAAACAGAAAAAATGTCAAGTTTGGGCCGATTGGTAGCAGGTGTTGCCCATGAAATTAATAACCCAGTCAGTTTTATCTCTGGAAATGTTGAATATGCGAGCGATCATTTTCAAGATTTGTTTTATTTGCTTGACCTCTATCAAACCCAATATCCTACTCCTACTCCAGAGATTGAAGCAGCTATTGAAGATACTGATTTAGATTTTATTGCCGAAGATTTACCCAAATTATTAAAATCTATGAAAGTTGGGAGTGAACGTCTGCGCGAAATAGTTTTGTCTCTGCGTAATTTTTCCCGGTTAGATGAATCAATAGTCAAGGAAGTAGATATTCACACGGGTATTGAAAGTACATTAATGATTTTGGCACATCGAATCAAGAGTCAGCCTCATCGCCCAGAAATTCAAGTGACTAGAGATTACGGTAATCTGCCTTTGATTGAATGTTATGCAGGTCAATTGAATCAGGTATTTATGAATATTTTAGCTAATGCCGTCGATGCTTTAGAAGATTCCGTTAAGGTAGGGCAGTTAAAGGAGCGATCACCTATAATTTCAATTAAAACAGCTCAAGTTGATACTGAGTGGATTACAATCCAAATTGCTGATAATGGTCCTGGTATTAAGACAGATATTCAAACTCGCTTATTTGACCCATTTTTTACAACTAAACCAGTTGGTAAAGGAACGGGACTTGGACTTTCAATTAGTTATCAAATTATTTGTGAGAAGCATGGGGGGTATTTACTGTGTTCCTCTGAAGAGGGAAAGGGTACAGAATTTATCATTAAGTTACCGATCGCAATCCAAGCTCAGAGATCTTTTGAAAGGAAGAAGGAAGAAGGAAGAAGTAAGAAGGAAGAATGTTTGAAAGATTAGGTAAAGTCCTGCTAAACTTATATGTTGATGCACTTTCCTATTAATTTTACTAAGTAGACCTGTCTAAAAATCAAAAATAAAATCAGTTATACCAATTCTCAAAAACTTTGCTATACTTTAATTTTATATTTATAAATACTACTTATTGACGTAATTTGATTGTTTACTAACTTATGTTATTTCTCTGGTTATTTTAACTACCTTCCAAGTGTAGCACTACTTTTTCTCAATGGTATTACCGAAAAATTAATAATTAATAATTAAATAATTCTGGTTGAAAGCCTCCCCTTGGATAGGGGAAAACAAAGACAATATTCCTTATATTCAATTCCCGAGCGGTTTGAACCAGAGGTAATTATCAATTATCCATTATCCATTATCCATTATCCATTATTCATTATCCATGAATGAATTCTCCCTATTTGCCTAACCTATGATTGATTACATTCGCAACGGCGAAGAAATTTACCGCCAATCTTTTGCTATGATTCGCTCTGAAGCAAATCTAGAGAGTTTGCCTACTGACTTAGCTCATGTTGCAATACGACTAATTCACGCCTGTGGAATGACAGATATAGTAGAAGACCTAGCAACTTCACAGGATGCAGTACAAATAGGTCGCGCTGCATTAATTAAGGGCGCACCTATTCTCTGTGATGCTCAAATGGTAGCCAATGGAATTATTCGCCATCGGTTGCCTGCCAATAATAAAATTATTTGCACTCTCAATTATCCAGAAGTGCCAGAAATGGCGCAACGAATTAATAATACTCGCTCGGCGACTGCTGTAGAATTATGGAAACCTCTAATTCATGGTTCTGTTGTAGCTATTGGCAATGCTCCAACCGCACTGTTTCACTTACTAGAACTCTTAGATAAGGGAATGGCAAAACCTGCTTTGATTTTGGGTTTTCCTGTAGGGTTTGTAGGTGCAGCAGAGTCAAAAGCGGAATTGGCAAGCAATAGTCGAGGCGTTCCATTTATAACATTGCATGGACGACGAGGAGGAAGTGCCATAGCTGCTGCTGCGCTAAATGCTTTAGCAAAGGAAAGCGAGGTATAATATTATTTTCGGTAAAATAGTTATAATAAGGCTCGTAGTTGGGCTTTAGCCCACAAAATATATAGAACCCCTAAGCGTATCTTTATAAATATGCGAGGAGATAGGAGGTAAGAGGAAAGAGGAAAGAGGGAAGATGTGGGGAGAAATAATAAAAAAAATTCAACACTCCTTGAGATAATTTTTCCTCATTCTTGATGCACGAAAAGACTTGACTTGCATAATTATATATATCTCAAATGGGTTCTATATAGCGCTACACCCAAGGCAAAAATCAAAAATAATCTATGAGTGAGGCGCGAAAATTTGGAAATGTCCTAAACTTTGCTTCAATTGGCATATTGATGAGGGGCTAAAGCCCAACTACAAACACAAATAAACTGTTTTTAACTGATATAATTCACGAATGACAGAACTAGGAAAACTATATGGATTAGGTATTGGACCTGGGGACCCAGAGTTACTGACTCTCAAAGCACACCGCATTTTAACTACTGTTCCAGTAATTGCTTACCCTACCTCAGAAAATGGCAAATCTTTGGCACGGGCGATCGCTGCTGAGTTTGTTCGTTCTGACCAGATTGAAATTCCGATGTATTTACCTTTTAATGTTAAAGAATCATCCCAACCCTATTATGACAAAGCTGCGGAACAGATTGCCGAATACCTAAAAATTGGGCAAGATGTGGCTGTTTTATGCGAGGGTGAACCGATGTTGTATGGCTCATTTATGTATATTTTTCAGCGACTTTCGGGGCGGTTTCCGACGGAAGTTGTACCGGGAATTTCCTCAACATTGGCAAGTGCAGCTATGCTGGGGGTGCCACTTACTTACCGCAATGATGTTTTGAGTATTATACCTGCTACTTTAGATGAGGTAAAGTTACGCGATAGGCTTACTGTTGCGGATGCAGCAATAATTATCAAATTAGGCAGACATTTTGCCAAAGTCCGCGAGATTTTGGATGAGTTAGGGTTGTTACATCGAGCGCTTTATATTGAAAGGGCAACCCAAACCGAGCAAAGAATTGTTGGTATTACTGAGGTTGAACCGAAAGAGGTTCCTTACTGGTCTTTGATTTTGATTCCTAGTCAAACCCAAGCGTGAAGTGTTATAATTGAAGTTAATATCATCAAGACTTACGCTTTCTCAGTCAAGAAACCGGGTTTATTACCCTAATTTGTTGTTCAAACCACGAAATTTTCTGGATAAACCCGGTTTCTGCGTAAGTCCTAATTAAATGAGGAGTCATGTCAACCACTAAAACACCAGTAAATATCACAAACTTACCCCTACGTCTGCTAACAGTAGATGAATATCACCGCATGGCAGAAGTAGGAATTTTACATCCAGATGAAAAGATAGAATTAATCGCAGGAAAAATTATTAACAAGATGTCACCCCAAGGAAGTTCTCACGCTGCTGCTATTCGACGGAGCGACCGCTTATTCAATAAACTTTTAAGAGGAGTCTCTGTGCAAAAACAACTTCCGGTTATCCTAAATAATTTTTCTGAACCAGAACCTGATATTGCAATAGTCAAAGCAGACTCTCTTGATTATGATGATGGTCATCCCACAGCAGAAGATGTATATTTGATAATGGAAATTGCTGACAGTACGCTCAAAAGTGACCTGGAGGTGAAGGGAAAGGAGTATGCTAAGTCAGGAATTGAGGATTATTGGGTGTTGGATGTGAACCATCGTCAGTTGTATGTGTATCGACAACCAAGTGAGTCGGGATATCAGCAGGAGATAATTTTAGGGGAGGATGAGGCAATTGCTCCTCTGGCGTTTCCTGATTCTAAGATATTGGTTGATCAGTTATTGCGACCTGTAGAACAAGTTAGGGAATAAGCAGCTAGACAGTAAACAGAGGAATTTTCTCATATTATTTTCCCCTGTTAAATTAATGACGAACTTTAATACCAAAAGTAAGTCAATTAATAACTTATTATAGATACAAATATTTTATTTTCAAAATTACTCAAAGAAAAATCCAGTTTTAGTGAGTTACTAGGATGAAATTCGCTTTTAGCTATGGCACAATGTTAAGGACAATCAAATAGTGTCCAAAAATTTAATTTCATCTATGACCAAAACTATACCAGAACTACCAACCAAATACGACCCTTTTGCTACTGAAGCTAAATGGCAGAAATATTGGGAAGAAAATAATACATTCAAGGCGGATCCCAACCAAACAGGAGACCCCTACTGTATTGTTATTCCTCCACCAAATGTTACAGGTAGTCTCCATGCAGGCCATGCTTTCAATAATTCTCTGATAGACACGCTTATTCGTTACCATCGGATGCGGGGTGACAATACTCTCTATCTCCCTGGCACCGATCATGCAAGTATCGCTGTTCAAACTATTCTGGAACGCCAACTTAAAGCTGAGGGTAAAAGTCGCTACGATATCGGGCGGGAAAAATTCCTGGAACGTGCTTGGGAATGGAAGGCGGAGTCTGGTAGCACTATTGTTAATCAACTTCGTCGTCTGGGAGTTTCTACAGACTGGACGCGAGAACGTTTTACCCTAGATGAAGGTTTATCCAAAGCTGTCATTGAAGCATTCATGCGTCTCTACGAACAAGGTCTGATTTATCGCGGTAATTATTTGGTGAACTGGTGTCCTGCTAGTCAGTCTGCTGTTTCTGACTTGGAGGTAGAAAATAAGGAAGTTAATGGCAACCTCTGGCATTTCCGATACCCCCTCACCGATGGCAGTGGTTATGTGGAAGTTGCTACTACTCGCCCGGAAACAATGTTGGGAGATACGGGCGTTGCTGTTAACCCCAATGACGATCGCTACAAAAATTTGATTGGCAAAACTCTGACTCTGCCAATAATGGAACGGGAAATACCTATTGTTGCTGATGAGTTGGTCGATCCTGAGTTTGGTACTGGCTGTGTGAAAGTTACTCCTGCTCACGATCCTAATGATTTTGAAATGGGTAAGCGTCATAATTTGCCATTCATTAATATTATGAATAAAGATGGCAGTTTGAATGAAAATGCGGGAGTGTTTGTTGGGCAAGACCGTTTTGAAGGGCGGAAAAATGTTGTCAAACGGTTGGAAGAAGAGGGAGTTTTGGTTAAGATAGAAGAATATAGTCATAGTGTTCCTTATAGCGATCGGGGCAAAGTACCTGTCGAACCCCTGCTGTCTACTCAGTGGTTTGTCAAAATTGAACCATTGGCAACGAAAACATTAGAATTATTAGATGAACACAACCAACCAAAATTTGTTCCCGAACGTTGGACTAAGGTTTATCGCGACTGGTTGGTAAAAATTAAGGACTGGTGTATTTCTCGGCAACTGTGGTGGGGTCATCAAATTCCTGCTTGGTATGCTGTCAGCGAAACTAATGGCGAAATTTCCGATAACACTCCTTTTATTGTTGCTCGTTCGGAGGCGGAAGCATTGGAGCAAGCAAAGGCAAAATTCGGCGATGATGTAAAAATTCAACAAGACCCAGATGTACTTGATACATGGTTTTCATCAGGTTTATGGCCCTTTTCTACATTGGGTTGGCCGGAGAATACTCCCGACTTAGCAAAATATTATCCTACTAGCACTCTTTCTACTGGTTTTGATATTATCTTTTTCTGGGTTGCTAGAATGACAATGATGGGAGTACATTTTACTGAAAAAATGCCGTTTGAAACTGTTTATATTCACGGTTTAATGTTAGATGAAAATGGTAAAAAACAATCTAAATCTCTTGGTAATGGTATTAATCCTTTGTTATTAATTGAAAAGTATGGAACTGATGCTTTGCGTTATACTTTGATGCGAGAAACTGCCGGAGCAGGACAAGATGTGAGGATGGATTATAATCGGGAAACTGATGAGTCGGCATCGGTAGAAGCTTCTCGAAATTTTACTAATAAAATTTGGAATGCTGCCAGATTTGTAATGATGAAATTAGGCGGTAAAACTCCTCAAGAATTAGGGGAACCAGAGGCGGATAAATTGGAGTTAGTTGACCGTTGGATTTTGTCTCGTTTCTATCAGACTGTGCAGCAAACTTGCGATTATTTAGATAATTATGGTTTGGGGGAAGCTGCTAAGGGTATTTATGAATTTATTTGGGGAGATTTTTGTGATTGGTATCTGGAATTAGTTAAGTCTCGTTTGCAGGGTAATGATGAAAATTCTAAGTTGGTGGCACAGCAAACTTTGGCTTATGTTTTGGATGGAATTTTGAGATTATTACATCCTTTTATGCCTCATATTACTGAGGAGATTTGGCATACTTTGAATCAGGTGGGAGAGGAAAAATGTTTGGCTTTGGAGTCTTATCCAAAGTTAGATAATTCTTTAATTAATTCCGATTTAGAAGGGGAGTTTGAGTTATTAATTGGAGTAATTCGGACTCTGAGAAATTTACGGGCAGAGGTTGATATTAAACCAAAGGTAAAAATAACGGCAATTTTGCAGAGTGAGAATGAAAAAGAACGGGAAATCTTGAGTAAAGGTGAGGTTTATATTCAAGATTTAGCTAAGGTTGAAAAGTTGAATATTACTCCTAGCGTTGATGCAGAAATAGGTCAGACTATTGCTGGTGTTTTTGGAACTGTACAAGTTCTAATTTCATTATCAGGAGTAGTAGATATTGAAGCTTTATCAGCTCGGTTAGAGAAGAAATTAGGGAAGTTAGAAAAAGAGATAGAATCTACTAAAAAAAGGTTGAGTAAACCTGGTTTTGTCGAGAAGGCAGACCCTAAATTTGTGGAGGAAACTAGAAATAATTTAGCAGAGGCAGAAAAGCAGGCAGAAATTTTGCGCGATCGTCTAAATCAGTTGAAATTAAATTAGGAGCAATCCTAAATAGGTTGCAGTATTTTATCGTAGGGGTTTGGTCTTCAAATCCGATTTTTTCCTTGGGTTTGGAGACCAAACCCCTACAGTTTTTCTCACAAATTATTTAGGATTAGTATGTATGCTTGGGTTTAGTTATTAGGTAACCCAACCTTTAAATTTATTAAAAATAAAAGGCGAAATTTGCCAGGGAACAGATATTTATTAGGTAGTCCTGCATAGTCATGGTAAAATCTAAATCGAAATTGAATTTTCTAGCTATGCACTGTCCTAAATGCCTATCTAGTAAAATCATTAAATATCGCAAGAATTACAGGTGTTTCAGAAGGATGGTTACAGATGTATGTTAATAGTAAAGTAAAGCAAGTTTTCTTTCTTGTTTTTTAGAAATTGTAATTTTAACTGCATTATTCAAACTGTGATAGCGTTCCATTGCAGCACTCAATATCAAATGCCCAAATTTTTTGGGTTCGCTCAATATTTCTTCCAAAAAAGAAGACCAGATTGATTGCTCATCATTATTAATAGCAATTTTTTGAAAAAATTTACTCCATTCTTGTTCTTCTGCTTTACTATTAGCATTAATAAGCAAGTTTAAAAGCTGTTGTTGTTCTTCAATATTTTCAATGGAATAATCAGAATACGTTAACAAAGTAATTCCTATAGGATAATAACTACTATCGTATTCTTGAAATACTCTTTTTCCTATGCTGGGAGACAAAGAATTATCAGATAATAGTTCTGTTAAGATTCTTGATATATGCGGATGACTTTCCTCGGCATCTAATATTGCTTTCCAAATAATTGCCCCTTTCAAAAATAAGTCTCTATCTTTTTTTTCGAGTAATTCTTTTAAAACCTTAATATTTTCTTTATTCAATAAATGTACAATTTCAAGTATAAAAACAATTGGACTAAATGAAAAATTATTAATAGATATACTATTAATTGCTTTGAGCAAACTTGTATCAGACTCAGTATACTCAATTAGCTTCAAACCTAGACCAAAAATCAACAAATTAACAAACTTATTGCTATCTTCTTCTTTGTTTATAAATGTTGGAACGCTCATAACTCGATCAAAGAAATCAACTATTCTTTCGACATCATTTTCTTCTAAAGACCATTTAAAGTCAGACGAAATTAAAATTATTAATATTTTTTTAAAGTCATCAAATTTCAAGCTTTTATCTTCGTTGTCTGGCATTATTTTAGATAAAAGCTTTTTATCTAAAACTATATATTGATCGTTGTTTTTGTAGAATGCAGTAGATATAAAATTACCAATTAATTTTTCTAACTCTATTCCCATTTGATTAGCAAGAGGAATAAGATTTGAAAAAAAATCATATACACCAATTTTATAAAGAATAGATTTAGCAAAATTAGCTATTTTCTCTTTTTCTAAGGATTTAAGACTATTATCAATAGTATTTTCTATTTGTTCGACAATCTCTACTTGCTTGTCATGCGTTAAAAAAGGAAGTAATTTATCAAATGCCTCTTTTTCTTTGTTAATTTGTAATTTACTTGCCAATAAAAATAGAGGTTGCTTATACAGAAAACTATTTAATAAACTGCTTTGATCGACTAAATTCTCAATTTGAACATGAGACAAGCAATTTAATAGATCGTAAATATATTTTTCTTTGTTGGGGTTGAGTAGTAATAGTAACCGTTGTGATAGAAGTTTTACTGTAGGGAATAACTCTTGATATTGCAATAAATACTCAATTTGATTCTGCAATTTTTCTTTCCTTGAACCTAATTTATCAAGGAAATCAAGTCGCGGCGGATCGTAAATAAAAATTTCACCGTATTTTTTATCATCTACCGTTATATCAATTTCCTTTTCCTTAATTCTTTTTCTGACAGAATGTGTATAAGAATCTTTATAATTTGGTAGCTGATAAATTAAATATTTTAATAATATGCAAATAATTAGTTGTTCGCCGATTGAATAAGCTTTTTTCTCACCAATTTCTGCAATCAACAGAGATAAACAATCATTCTTTGCACTCCGATGATATAGAGTTTTTGTAAGTAAATTAACTAATCGACTATCATTTGATAATTCTTCTTGATTTAATATCTTTTTAAAATATTCAAAATCTTCAAAAAAGATATTTTCAAATTCTGCTTCAAAATAATCAAAGTGTTTTTTTAGTTTCTTTGCTATCCAGTTAGAATCTGACTTATATTTAATAGCTAAATTTAGTGCTGAATTTATTAATGCTTCTTTTTTTGACTCTTCAAGTATAGTATCTAGTTTATTAATAAAGAAATCATTTGCACCAAAGTATTCTCCATAAATAAATAAACCAGAAATCAAGCAAGATTCCGGTAAAAGGCGTAGTTTTTCTTCTAATACTGGACGAAGAATTTTTTGTTTTTCTTCTTTCGTTAATCTACCAGTTAACGTTCTTAGTTGAGCATTTTGTTCCCTAGTTAAACCCCCTTCTAAAACCTTTAATCCGTCATCTACAGCAGAATACTGTAAATTCCCCTCATCACTTAATGCTCCATCAGCAGCAATTTGTAAAGCCAACCACGCACCAGGTTTTAAATAGCGATTTACTCCTTTTCTATCTATAGAACGCCATACCTCAGTTAGTTTAGTAACTTCTCCAGAAAAATTACGAGCAATTCTACCAGCAGCAAATAAAGTAACATTACGCCAGTGTTCGTAAGGAGCGATCGCAGTTAGTCTATCAAAACGTTGTTTCGTGTCTTTAGCTTGAACTAAATATATAGCTGCAAAAAATTCTTGAAAAGAACGAAGATCAAAACCGTAAAAACCAGCCTCTTTTTGAACTATTAAAACTAATCGTTCTCCTACCTCCCTAACCAGAAGATTCATTTCTTGAGCAATTTCTACTGCGGAGGTGCAATTACCTTTTTTTAGGGTGATAAAATTGGTAACTAAGTCTTTAAATTCACTTTCTGACAATAAAGATTTAATATTTTTTTTAATAGCGCGACGATGTATAGAGTATCCTAAAACACTATGTAAATTGAGCAAGAAACTTTCTTTACTTTTAATAATAGCTTTACCACCATCCTTACTTTCTTCCCTTCTAAAAATTGTTAACCAATATTCATTAAATAAATCTTCTCTTTGCGAAGGAGGTTTTCTACCACTTTTTATAATTATTAGAATAATAGTTACTTGTAAAGGAGTTGTTAATAACCCTTGAATATGATTATCGTCTTGACAATCTTGGAGTATGTTTAAGGTTTTAGAACTTTCTTCATGCGTTAATCTTTTAGCTTCTACCCACTTTTGAGCATATTCTGTAACTTTTTCTTGGCTGAGAAATTCTAATTCTAGATGTATGAATTGTTCTGGATCGAAGTAGTTATCATATCCGTTAGGACGAGAAGTTGCTACTACTGCTACATTGCTTTTTGTTGAAAATTCTTGCTCTGCTAGGAAGTCTTCAATCTTCTTAAGCATTTGCTTTTTTAACTTTGGCTCAACTACTTCATCAAGTCCATCTAGCAGCAATAAGCAATCTCGTTTACTAAATATCTCTTGTATATCTTGAGGACGAATATCACCTGGATGTTTAGCTAACTTACCTACTTTTTCTGCTAGATAAGAATCTAGAGCATCAATTTCAGGTTCATTTGCTAGCCATTGGGCAAAGTCTTTGAGAACTATCTGGAAAGGAATACGAACTATTTTAGGCTGATATCGATCATCGTAGTCTTCCTTTATCAGTTTTGCACGGTGTATTTGAGCAAGTTGTTGAGCAGAAGTTGATTTTCCTTGTCCTGGCCCTCCGATGATAACAATTTTAGGATGCAACTCTTGTAACAGACATCCCATTACTGATAATCTTCTTGAATCATCGTACAAAAAATCTTCTGCACTTATTCCCTCAGAAATTTCTTCATTAACTTCTTGTATTTTGTTGATTCTGTTACGAAAATTTCTATAAATTTCTTTTTGTTTTGCGACTCCTTGTCGTAAACTAACATCCAAATCTATAAATACATTATTCAGATAAGTTTCTTTCTCTGAATCTCTTTCTCCTGCTTGATCTAATTTAGCTACCCGTTCATCACGATAACACTGTCCTAGATACAAATTTAGAATTTCCTGTAATTTAGAATTAAGTGCAACACTTTCTGTTGAATCAGACTGACTTTGATAATTTGAAACATTTTTAAGTAATTCAATAATTTCGCGAACTCCGTCACGAAGCTCATCTAGCGTTTTGAGTTGTTCCAAACTTTTTATAATTTCTTGTATTCTTCTATCCTGATGAACTTGAGATGGTTTGAGAGTTAAAGGCAATACTTTTTGATAAAAGACTTTTCTAAAATCTTCTATTTCTCGTCGTATATATTCTGTCGTATCCTGTTGAGCATCAGCAGCCAGCTTTTGAATTTGTTGTCCTAATGTATTCCAATCCAGCAATTCCCAATTAACTGATTCTTCAATAGCTTCTTCTAAACGTGCTGGATTATTTTCTCTAAACTCACATCGAAAAGCTTCTTGAATCTCTGTCTGTTCAAATAACTTGAGTAGTGCTTCTTCTTTGCCTGCACCATACTCCACCAGCGTATAAGCATATACAACTGGAAAGTTATCAGGAAGATTTTCATGCTTGAGATTAAATTTATCTCTCAATTTAATAACTACTTCTTGACGCTCCATCACCTTCATTGCAATAGGAGTTGCGAAACCAGCGATCGCTTTAGTCAAGCCAGAAGGAAGTGTCATAATACAGTTTTATATTGTGGATATATTATTATTTGTATTAAATCAACCCATAATGTTGACAACTATTTAATTGATTTACCGAAAAATCAAGGTATAAAGCCTCTCCATTCATGGAGAAAACAGAAAAAAATTTCTTTTAGCCAATTCTCTCCCTTTTAGGGAGAGGTAATTATTAATTATTAATTATTGAAGGGTAGTCTTGCATAGTAGTTGTCAAGTACAAATTGTGACATTATAGTGATGTATGAAGTTCCAGATTGCTCCAATGTGATTACTTAATTTTTTGGAAAACGATAATGATTTTAGTAGATTGGCATTTAGGGCAGTGCATAGCTAGAAAATTCAATTTTGATTTAGATTTTACCATTACTATGCAGGACTACCCCTTTTCACTTTACCACACTTGATATTAATCATGCAAAATATAGAGGAAATTACTTCTTCAATTTTACAAAGTTCTGTGGCTCCCAAAGCTAACGAAATAGATAGTAACCCAGAACTACTAAAAACAGCTTTAATGAGTCTGGGAAAATCTGGTTTATTAGCACTACAAATTCCGCGAAAGTGGGGTGGTTTAGAATTAAAGCAACAAGATTTTTTTAATTATCAATTACTTGTAGCAAGATATTCTGGTGCATTAGCTTTTCTCCAAACCCAACATCAGAGTGCAGCAGCAATGTTAGCATCAAGTGAAAATGATCTACTACAACAACAATATTTACCTCATTTGAGCCATGGCAAAATCTTATTAGGAGTAGGTTTTTCCCAACTTAGACGTTCTGGGGAACCACCTGTTAAAGCTTTCCCGACTACAGGTGGATATTATATAGAAGGAACTGTACCTTGGATAACTGGGTGGAATATATTTCAGGAATTTATTATCGCAGCAAAATTACCTGATGGCAGAGCAGTTTTTGGCATACTTCCTTTGGAGGAAACTATTACATTAAATGGCAGTATTAGTTTCTCAGAAATTATGCCTTTGTGTGCTATGAATTCAACTAATACTGTTAGTGCTACAGTCAAAAATTGGTTTTTACCTGATGAGCGAGTAGTTTCTCTTAAACCTGCAAATTGGGTTCATCATAATGACAAACAAAAAGTTTTGCGCTTTAGTGCTTTCGCTTTAGGATGTGCTTTTGCAGGTATAGATATTATGATAGCAGTATCAAAAACTAAATCTTTTGATTTTATTGCAGATGCAGTTTCTTCTCTACAAGCTGAAGTCAATGAATGTCGAAATACAATAGAAGCAGCTAATAAAAATCCTGATACTGATTTTGCCAATAAACTGCACCTCAGATCCACATCTATTAACCTAGCCCAGCGTTGTGCTGCTGCTGCTGTTACTGTTTCTAGTGGTGCTGCTAATCACAAAAATCATGGAGCGCAACGGGTTTACCGGGAATCTCTAGTATACACAGTTTTTGGTCAGACTACAGCCATTATGGAAGCTACTCTCAAAATCTTAAGTTGTAGGGTATAGCGCTACGCGCAAGTCAGAAGTTAGAACTCAGAAGTAATCTCTGACTAAGTTTTCGGTGTGGAAATGCTCCGCAAACAGCATTTAGTAATGTCCACGCCCTTTGCTTCGACTGCTAGACAACTGAAAGTTTTAAGTGATAATATCACTGTACAGAAGTCATATATTCAAAATTCAAAAATCAAAAATAACTTTTGATTAACTGAACAGTTTAACTAATATCATTTCTGGCTAAATACTTATACATAAATGGTAATAGGGAAGAGGGAATAGAAGGGATAAGGAAAGACAAAGAAAATAGAAACCAATCTAGATCATATTTTTTTCTCCTGCTAAAACCCTCCTTTTATATCCTACTTTTCCCTATTCCGTCAAACATTTAATTTTCTGTTTATCTCTCAAATGTAAATGCTATAGCCATTCTCCGATTTAGTCTACTTAACTATCTAGCATTTATTAAGGATAATTATATTAGTAAGTAGGTAGGCGTGAATAAACGTCACTATGTAACAAAATGTTAAAGCAGTTGGAACCCTTGAGATTGCTTCCTTCTGCTCCGCTCCAGTCGCAATGACGTACTTGTAATTTTTTCACTTACCTACTTAATTGAAATTTTATTCTTACTATTTCAAATGAATTGTGATCTAGATCATTATTTTTTCAACAGAAGTATCACTAGGCAAGTTCAATATTATCACCAATTATACCTCAAGAAGTCACTTATTAAATACATTATAACACCATACAATAATATTATGTTCGAGATTAGGGAGGTAAGAAAAAATCATGGCTTTATTAATTCGTCCTTCAAGTGAATTTAACACAAAAAATAGTTCTTTACTACAGAAAAAGTTGCAAAAAACTCTAGCTACCAGGTCAGAACATTGCTGTGTAGTAGACCTAGCTAGTCTAAATTCTATTAATAATTATGGATTAATGACTTTATTTGCATTGCGTCGTATAGCTAAGAAGAATGATTGTAATCTTTATCTAATGAATTTAAATGATTCAGTTAAATATTGTCTAGAACTAACTGGACTAGACCAGATATTTGAAGTTAAGCAGAAGTCAAGGCAAGCTCATCTAAATTCTGGAAGCTTATGCCATTAAACTTTAGAAGAATATAGAGTCAGAATATGGAGTTAAATTTTATTCTGTAAAAATTTAGTATTTTTATAGTATTTTGAATGTTATAAATTGAGGCAGGGAATATGAGTTAGACCATTTCACGGAAGTCAAAAGTCATGCATTAAGATTTTATAGACTCGAAACTTCGACACTACAGTAATTTCAGGAAATTATTTCACATCTAAAGCTTAAAACTATTTATGAAATCTTTGAAAGTGAATTGGTATTACAATAATCAATCTGTTTCTCAGCAACCTTACTGAGATTAAAAATTAACTACAAGCATACGATAATTGACAACAGCTGTTTTAGCAGCAATTATCAATCTTAAATCATCTTTCTCTTCTATCGAATCATTTCTTTTTAATAAAAGCAAATATTCTTTTGATTGATTTAAAAAATACGCAGTATTTTTAACAAAATTTTCTAATATTTTTTCCTGGATAGGAGTTAATTTTCCTTTATTACAACATGGAATATGAATTGATTCTATCAATTCAATAGCCCTATCTATCAATGCTAAATTTTTAAATTTCTCTATTCGATAGATTAATATAATTCTTTTTAACAAGTATTCTAGAGAAGAAATTTGCTTATTGAAACAATCACCAAATATGTTTGAATGAGCGGTTTTGATTGTTAGAGAATTCATTTTTTCTGACAAAAATATAACCATAGAAATTTGCTTGTTGACAATAGTAAACCAAACTACTTTAATAATGCAATAGTCAATCAGTATCTTTACTGAATCTTCATATTGTTAATCAATGTCAATATATTAGCTTTTCAAATACTTCTAAATTCTGGATAAATAATAAATATGGTTGTAAAACACTGCATAAAATCATGTCAGACAAAAGAAAAAACATAAATAATTAATACCCTCATGGGTACTAATTTGTCGAAAAAGTTATTTTACCTGTATTAATTACTTAATAACTGAAATTTTACCTTCGATTTGGTAAAGTATAGAATCATTTCTCACAGTTTCCTCAATATTAGGATTAATAACTATCGCTAATACAGTAGCAATAAATCTTACAAAAAAATAACGTAAAACAGAGTTAATCTTAATCTTAATCATAATTAATGACTTTTTAATCAAGTTGATGATTTGCTGAAATTTTTAGGTCTGAAGCAAAACCTCAAACATACCAATACAATCACTTTCTGCGATCACATCTTGGTGGGTATGGAACATATATTTACCTGGAAAGGGATAGGAAAATTCGAGAATATGTCTTTCTGAAGTTCCCATAGTAGTAACATCTGTTTCTTTCCATGATTTAAGAGTCATACCAGTAGGATAAACCTGGAAAAAATTTGCATGAATATGAAAGGCTCAAAAGCCAAAAAAAACTTAAATTTTCTGTAGATATTCACCCTTGGGTTGACACGCTCCGATACCAGCGAACATTATATAAATATATTTTTTAATTCTCTATTTAATAGTTTTCATGTATAAAAAAAAGGGATAGGTATATTACCTATCCCTTCTTTGAATTTATTAGTAGATTAAGAGTTTAGTGTGATAACACAAGCAAAAATTAAGTTTCTTAAAACTGATACCTAATTTTTAGAAACCGTTACGACCCCAAACTACCATAGAAATAGAGAACCCGAACACAACTAAAAGGGAAACCCAACCTAATGACAAAATATCCATAACTGCTTTCAAAAAAAAGGAAAAATTTACTCCAAATCCTATAATATTTTATTTATGACATTTTGACTATCAGAGAATCAGATAGAACAGAATATTAATAGACATAAAACTCAGCTGATATGGTTAACTATTCATCAAATTTTACCTTCGCAGAAAGAATTGAATCTCTCAAAGCAGGAACTCTTGCTGGTATTTCACTATTTTTTACTTTCGGCGCGATCGCCCTTGGTAATAGCTTGATTTTGGGCCATAGTTGGGAATCATTGGCAAACTTAGAGATTATAACTCTGGACTGGAATATTTTATTTCAGGGCACAATCGCTTTTATTAGTGGATTTCTATTTGGTGTGACTTACCGTTATATTATTCGTCAGGATAGAAACCCTCATCTTAAATCTGGGGCAGTCTTGGCCTTTGGTTCTGTCAGAGGTTTGGGACAAATTGATGTGGGATTAAATTCTGAGGCCACATTTATTGATTTATGGCCTTTAATGGTATTAGGTATTGAGAGTGTAGTGGCCTTTGCTGTAGTTGGTCTTGTTTTAGACTTGGGTATTAATCAAAAATGGATTAAGCTTTTTTCTTCTTCCCCTAATCAAGATTAATATATAGCATTCAGTACTCATTTTTAGTCAAAACTTTATAGCTAATAGCTTTGAAGTTTTCTATTTCTCTTCAGCGATACTTCCACTGCTGTACCTCTGGCAAAATTAATTTCTTAAATTGTGAAAATTCGATAGTTTTCTCTCAATAATCAAAAAATATCTTCCAAAATCTTTTCTATTTTCAGTGAGATTTATATTCTTAGATTCTTAATCCTGATATAATTTCCGCTGGTATCGTTTGTGTAAATCCAAGTATGAATATTTACAGGAAATTTAAGTTTTTTCAGGCTTTTAAGCCTTCTCTCCTGGATAACTAATATAGAGTATATGTTCATAATTCTATCTACACTTCAATCTCCCCATCTCCCCATCCCCCCATCTCCCTATCCCAACTATATAACAAGTATTCAACCGGATTTAATATAAAACCTTCTTTCTTCTTCCTTCTTCCTTACCCTTACCCAATTATTAATTATTAATTATTAAATAATTCTGGTTTAAAGCCTCCCCTTGGATAGGGGAAAAAAAGTGCTAGGATATTTCCTTATC
>NZ_JBNHER010000012.1:0-18662 GCF_050015975.1 Dapis purpurea BLCC-M126
AGGGGAGGCTTTAAACCAGAATTATTTAATTATTAATTATTAATAATTGGGTAAGAGTTTCAACTTTTTTATTGACTTTTTAATCTGTCATATCATGTCCGGTTGAACAGTGATAATTAAAGCTCGTAGTAGGGCTTTAGCCCTAAGATAGGTATTTATCGGGCTAAAGCCCTACTACAAACAAAAACTTTTTTATTGACTTTTTAATCTTTCACAACTTATTTAGAATTGCTATACTAGTTATCATATTCATATATGTTGGTTTTTTTCTTCTTCTCTGTTCCCTATTCCCTGTTCCCTAAAATTATCCAGTATCTCACAACTTAAATCATATTGCTATATAAATAAAAATGAGTATAAATATACCTTTTTTATAATTAAATCATCAGCCATACTAATTTTTACCAATTAAATTTTGACTGCGTAAAAGTGTTTCTGTCATAGTTGCTAATTTATGCAAACTAGCTGCTAATTCATCAGCACGTTCTTGATGTTTTCGCTTTCGCATCAAGGCAGCACGAGCTAAATCTTCTCGGTTTTTTTTAAGCGCTGCAACTGCAACTTTTTGCCAGTTATCTATTTCCTGTAAAGTTTGTTTATATTCAGGTTGAATATTTTCCCAAGCTACTTTAATATCTGCTAAAGCTTTACTTAATAATTCATTAGTATTGATCTGAGTTTTCCCCCCTAAAATTGCTTCCTTAATTGGTTCTGATATTTGCTCGACATTAATATGATGAAGTAGAGGAATAAAGTTTTTTACTTGTTGACTATAGCTAGCCCCAGTAATACACCAAGTCGCAAAGTGTTCACAATTATTAAAAATAATATTATATTTTCTTTCTCCTAATCTACTTTCTGCTCTTTGAATGACTGTATCAGCAATATAACGAAGTGGGTAACGTTTAACATAAACTTTTCTCCCATCAGTAAAATATGCTTTAGAAGTTCTTTCAATAGTTTCTGTTCCTTTGCGATAATGAATAACTGTTCCATCGCCATAGTCAATACCATGATGTTCGTAAACACCATCTATATTTAGAAATTCTCTAATAGTGTATATTTGTTCTCCGCGTGCCATATTATTTTCCGTTTATTTCTGCAATTTAGGACTTTTTGAAAAAAATCTGAGACCAACTAAAACTACTAATCCTAAAGCTAATATTCCAGAACTAATGGCAATAACTAGAGTATCTAAATGACGAACTGCAATTGCTGTCAATGCCCAAATAAATACCAAAGTATAAGCAATATCTTGTTTTTGAATATTAATAATTGCTGCAATAACAGTGCCGATTATTAACATAACTATTGTCCAAACAATACCAACTTGCTCTGAACTATTCCAGCCTAAATTATCTAGAGCACAGGCGACATTTACAATTGTTGCCACACTAATCCAAGCAAAATATATACTAATAGGATGATGAACTAACCATTTATCTTTTTTTGAGACTCTTTCATAACTAATTCCTAAATTGAGATATAGGAAAATCAAACATACTAAAATTCCTAACATTGCCAAGACTGAAAGAGTAAATAGTTGATATTGAAATAAAAATATCCAAACAATTTGTGAAATACTCGCAGCTACTAAAAAATATTTACATCTGCGTAAAATTTTATTTTCTACTTGGGCAGGTAATACTTGATAAATTCCAAAGCTAATTAAACCTAAATAAATTAATCCCCAAATAGCAAAAGCATAACTGGCAGGAGTAATCAAAACATTCTTAAATATAGTGTTAGAAATTGCTCCTATTGTTTGACCGCTTGGAGGAGCAATATTCACATAAATATTCAGGAAAAAAGCAGCTAAAATAGCAATTAAATTAGACCATTTTCGGATAATATCTGAATTAAATTTACTTGTATTAGTTTCCATAATAATTTTTGCTGTTTTTAATAAAATATTGTTAAGTTACAGCAGTTTTAATAATTAGTAGACCACAGTAGGAATGTTCCATGGAACCTCCCTAGAAGGGTTTTAGTTTTGACTGTGTGGTTCGCCCATCCTAAAAGCGCTATCATAGTAATTTTTCCTGAAAAGGAATAACTAATACCAATTCCCAAAAATACTGCTATACTTGCTATATTAGGTAATAAATAAGTAAGAGCGATGTTTTTAACGATGCGTTTGCAAACAGCGAACATATCTTATGCCTAATAAACCTACTCCTAACAAGATTTAGCAAGATTTTTGAGATTTGGTATAAGCTCGCTAATTGCCGATCGCTAATTGCTGAATACTTACAAAAAATTAATCTTGAATTACTTCTAGTCCACAAGCTTCTGCCAGTTGTTGTGCTATACTTTTATATCGACGAGGCGGAGTCCGAGTATCCAGGTCTAAATTAAAACCCTCTACGACACGCTGAATTAATTTTGAACGCCATACAGCTTCTATTTCATAATCTGAACTAAGACTACCTTCAGATAATGCTGCCATTAATTTATCTAATATTTGATATTGCCCTAATAAAATTGCTGCTTTAGTAACATCACCAGAATCAGTATCAAGAGCGTCCAATTGTCTACTAACTCGATTCCATTCAGTATCAATGATTTTGCTCAAAACTGTAGCTAGTTTTGCATTACGTTGCTGTTTCAATATTTGGAATTCTTTGTTAGTCATTATTATTAGCTCCTAAATATACCATTATTGGCTATTTATTTTTATATATCACATCTATCTGGTTTTTCCCATGAACATAATCTTAAATTAAGGAATATGCTTAATTAACTATTTTTTAGTATTAGTTATTTCTACTTTAAAAACCATTACCAATCAGAATAAATGATGCCCAATAATAAGGATGACGTAACTCTTCAACGATTTGTGATGATAAATCATTTTTAGGACTTTTTTGTCTTACTAAAGCTGCTAATTGTTGGGGATTATATTGACCAGTAATTAAGGAAATTTGTGCTTGTCGTAATGCTTGTGCTTTTGTTACTTTTTCTGTTTGTAACCACTGATAAAAATTATTCATCAAAATTTGTGTACCGCCATCATCGACACGCCATAAAGAAGCTACAGTTGCTTTTGCTCCAACTTCTTGCATCAAATATCCAAAACCTAAAATTTCTTCCCCATTGCCCAACTTTCCGCCTACTGCAGTTTGACAAGCACTCAATACTAACAAATCGACGTTTGTCAGAAACCAACTATCTCGCACTTCTCGCAAAGTCACTAGATCGCCATCTCCAAACATAATAAATGAATCTTCCGGGTTCCCAGATATAAAAGCAGCATGAGTGGCAAAATGCACAACTGAGTATTTATCCATTAGAGGAATAGTCATTGCTTTACTAAACTCATTGTTAAGCAGCTTTGTAGTTTGGGGAATTTCCTCGACTAGATTTTCTACTTCCACACCAGCAAAAGGCAAACCAGAAAACTCAAAATGACGATCGCCGACTGTAAAACTATAATTCCCACTGCTAAAAGCAGCAGCTAAAATTCGTAACTGAGTCTGAGGTTGAATATCCAAGTTAGTCAAACTAGCAGCAGTAATATAATTCACCTGAAATTTTTCTACTAGCCATTTATTACCATCATACAGAGCAGTCAAAGGAATGTAACGCAACTGGCCATCAGGTGCATAAATAATTGTTTCTACATCTGCCAAAGTTAAATCATTCTCCCAAGGTTGAATCAACCAGTCATATAGTTGATTTGCAGATTCTTTGACAAATTCAATATTTTGTCTTTTACGGGGATCTGTCAGAGCCACGCGAAATGCCAACACACCTGCATTTAATTCTGCCTTTGTTACTGAAACTGTGCGACGAATTGGTGGAGAATTTGGTTTTATTAAAATTAATTCCAGTCTGTCTTCCAGAATTAAAGGATATAACAAACCTACATTCCGCCCCAATTTTTGCAGATTTTCCGAGACATTTCTAAATTGCTTAAGATTAAAACTTTCATCTGTCACATTTTTAAGTTTTTGCACCAACTTGATTACATCAGGGCGACTGATAAATTTTCTGAGTTGTTGCCTAATCTTTTCTTGTTGGGAAATGAGTTGTTGAATTTTTTGTTCCTGAGTTGGTGTTTTTTGAGATGAGGGGAGACGGCGTAATACTCCTAATTCTCTACCAATAGCGATCGCCCGCTTTTGCAGTTTTTCATATTCTGCTAAAATTTGTTTTTCTATTGGTAAATTCTCAATTCCTGCTGCTGTCTGCTCGTTACCCCGTACATTATTGAGATAATCATCCAATTCTTGCACTTTCAGCAAATCTAAAACCTGTTGCGCTTCCAATACTCGATCTTGCTGCAACAACAAATCTGCTAAACGACGATATGTATCTGCAACTCTATCTGCATAAGATTGCTGTAATGTCTGAGATAGGGGTTGTAAATTTTGACGAATTTTTTCAGTAACGTTGACAGATGCTTTATAAAAAATAATGGCTAATTCAGTTTGCTGCTGTTTCTCAAATACATAACCCATATTACCTAAACTAACTCTTTCCCCATCTGGGTTACCAATTTCCCGGAAAATTGCTAAAGCTTGTTGATATGAATCTAGTGCTTCGGAGTTATTTCCCAAATTATCGTAGACTAAACCAAGATTATTCAGGGTAGTTGCTTCTCCAAAGCGATCGCCTATTTCTTGACGAATACTCAAAGACTGTTGATAATTTGCCAATGCTTGACGATACTGTTTTTGAGTATCATAAACTATACCAATATTAGTTAAAGTATTTGCCTCTCCTGGTTTGTCTCCTATTTCCTGGCGGATAGATAGTGCTTGCCGATAATACTTGAGCGCTTCTGGTGCTTGTCCCAATACATCGTAAACCAATCCAATATTACTAAAACTTGTACCTTCCCCTGCCTTGTCACCTATTTTTTGACGAATTGAAAGGGAGCGCTGATAATATTCTAGGGCAGTCTTGTATTCCCCTAGACTAAAATATGTACCACCAATACTATTAAGAGAATAACTTTCACCACTTTTATCGCCGATCACTTTTCTAATTTCTAGGGCTTGCTGATAAAAGTCTAACGCCTGAGAATATTCACCCTGACTATAATAAACACCACCAATACTAGCAAGAATGTAGCCTACTCCTGGGCGATCGCCAATGTCTCGACTAATAGTAAGTGCTTGTTGGTAATATTCTAAAGCTTGAGGATATTGCCCTTGATTCCAATAAATATGCCCGATGTTACTCACAGTAGTTGCCTCTCCGAGGCGATCGCCGATTTCCTGACGGATAGCTAAAGCTTGCTGATAATATTCTCTAGCTTTGCCATAATCACCTTGAGCAGCTTTAATAGTGCCAATATTATTTAGAGTATAGCCTTCACCTGCTTTGTCTCCAATTTCTTGACGAATAGCCAACCCCTGTTGATAGTATTGTAAGGCTTTTCCATAGTCACCTTGATTGTTATAAACTACACCGATGCTATTAACGATGCGAGATTCAATGAAGCGATCGCCCACTTCTCTACTAACTGCTAATGCTTGGTTATTCCATTCTACAGCTTTGGGATATTCACCGATGCGAGTGTAAACTACACCAATATTATTCAAAATTCTAGCACGATTAGATTTGTCATCTATTTCTCGACTAATAGCCAAAGCTTGTTGATGAAATTCTAGAGCGCGGTTAAATTCTCCCTGTTGTCGATAAACTACACCTATATGATCGAGAGTTTTATATTCAATAATCTGAGCGCTGATTTTTCTGCTGACAGCCAAAGCTTGTTGATACAACTCTAATGCTTGGGAGTATTGACTGAGGCGGTAGTTAATAATTCCCATTTCCATTAAACTAGCTGCTTGGAGAGATATATTTTCTGTAGACTTGGCAATTTTTGATGCTAATTCAACATATTCTCTAGCTTGAGTATATTCTGCTAATAAACGATAAGTAATGCCAATTTGTAGTAGTGTTTTTCCTTCGCCAATTTTGTCTCCTATTTCTCGGCGCAGTTGCAAAACTTGTTGATAAGTTTCCAAAGCACTGGGATATTGACTGCGACGAAATAGTTGATTAGCTCTTTGGAAGAGGCGAGCAGCCTCATTTTTTTTAGGGGTTGCTGTTTGTTGAGCGAGGGCAGTAGTATTTTTGATTAATGAAGGTTGAGCATAACAGTGAGTCAGGCTAAAAAGTAAAGTAGTAACCAACAGATGCAAAAAATAATTGTTGAGATAGCCAGAAAAAGTTTTTTTACTTCTCATCGTGTTCCTCCTCCTTTTGGTATTGGTATTGGTGTCATATCTGGAACTCTCATATTACTACGAGGAGTAGGGGCAGATGGTGGAGGGACTAAAGGAGATTCTCTAGTATCTGGGGCGCGGAGACTGCCTCCAGATTTTTGAGGAGGTTGAGTGAGTTGGTTAGTGTCTCCCAATAATGGTGCATCAGCAACTGCTTCTAGCCCAACCGATTCGAGAATATCTTGCCATTGAGTAATAAAAGTTGAATTATTGGGGTTAGACTGACGTAGTTTTGCCAGAGAGTCAAGAGTTTCATGCCAAATACCTGCTTCAGCATAAATCTTGGGATGATTATCGGGTGTTGTATTTTGTAACTCTTGACTTAAACTCGGACTAGCCTCTATTCTCTGTACCCAACCAGATGCCAATGAATCTGAAATGCGGTCATTAGGATCTAATACGATCGCCATGCCCCATTCATATTTTTGGCCTACTTTTAAGGGTGGAATACTACCATCATCTGGTAGATTAACGCTAATAATACCATTACGTTCTACAAGTGTAAATTTAGTTTCATAGATAACATTACCATCTTCAGTTACTAACCAAAATTCTCCTGTTTTCCCTACCATTGCCGGAAGATACACAAAAAATGTCGGATATTCAGCTAAAGTAAGCCCAATATTAGTTTCTGGTATTAAAGCAGTCGGTGTATTTTCTGGAGATAGAAAGCTTCCTCGTGTTCCCCCTGGGGTTGTTCTTCCTGATGTCTCTCTCATATCTGGCGTGCGGAATCTTGTCTTTTGTACTATTAATTCGAGTTGCGATATCTCAATTTCTGCATTAACAACAGAGGTTAACCATATTGGAGTTAATAAAGCTACAGTAGCTAAAATAGTCAGATGAAAATTTAATTTCATTATCTTTGAATCATCCTTGACGATTTACCCATTTTTTAACTCGCATATTATCATATTATGTAGGTTATCTAACATCAGAAGTGTCCTGATTTTGTTTTGTTTCGGTGGGTTGGTTACTGTCTGTTACTAGAGGTGCATCCGCTACGGTTTCTAGCCCCACTGATTTGAGAATGTCTTGCCATTGAGTAATAAAAGTTGAATTATTAGGATCAGACTGACGTAATGTTGCTAGGGAGTCGAGGGTTTCGTGCCAAATACCTGCTTCAGCATAAACTTTGGGATGATTATCAGGTGTTGTTGTTTGTAACTGCTGAAGTAAGGTTGGGGTGGTTTCGATTCTTTTGATCCGGCCAGATGATATTTCAACATTTGCACTTCGATCCCAAGGATCGATGACTATAGATGCCCACCATCCATATTTTTTGCCAACTGCTAACGGTGGGATACTACCATCATCAGGCAGGTTAATCCTAATAATACTCCTGGTATCAGGACGTTTAAGTTCGGTGACATAGACAGTATTGCCTGCTTCATCGAATAACTCAAATTCTACTAGTTGATAAGGAACACCACACTCTCCATCTTCTGTTGGAAAATATACAAAAAATTTCGGATACTCAGCCAAAGTTAACCCAATATTAGTTTCTGGTATCAAAACAGTAGGAGGATCTTTCAATTCACACCTACTTCGAGTTCCTTCCTTTACTCTTGAAAACGTTCTATTTCCCTGCTCTCTGATTTCTGACGTTTGGAATCTAATATTTTGTGCTATTACTTCCCGTTGCAATATCTCAATTTCCGCATTAACAACAGAGGTTAACCATATTGGAGTTAATAAAGCTACAGTAGCTAAAATAGTCAGATGAAAATTTAATTTCATTATCTTTGAATCATCCTTGACGATTTACCCATTTTTTAACTCGCATATTATCATATTATGTAGGTTATCTAACATCAGAAGTGTCCTGATTTTGTTTTGTTTCGGTGGGTTGGTTACTGTCTGTTACTAGAGGTGCATCCGCTACGGTTTCTAGCCCCACTGATTTGAGAATGTCTTGCCATTGAGTAATAAAAGTTGAATTATTGGGGTTAGACTGATGTAGTGTTGCTAGGGAGTCGAGGGTTTCGTGCCAAATACCTGCTTCTGCATAAACTTTGGGATGATTATCGGGTGTTGTTGTTTTTAACTGCTGAAGTAAGGTTGGGGTGGTTTCGATTCTTTTGATCCAGCCATCTAGGTACAAATCTGCACTTCGATCCCAATTATCGATGACTATAGATACCCTCCATGCATATTTTTTGCCAACTGCTAACGGTGAGATACTACCATCATCAGGCAGGTTAATCCTAATAATACTCCTGGCATCAGGACGTTTAAGTTCGGTGACATAGACAATATTGCCTGCTTCATCCCATAACTCAAATTCTGCTGGTTGATAAGGATAACCACACTCTCCATCTTCTGTTGGAAAATATACAAAAAATTTCGGATACTCAGCCAAAGTTAACCCAATATTAGTTTCTGGTATCAAGACAGTAGGTGCATCTTTAAATTCACACCTTCTTCTCCTTCCTTCCTTTATGATTGAAAACGTTCTATCTCCCTGCTCTCTGATTTCTGGCGTTTGGAATCTAATACTTTGTGCTATTACTTCCCGTTGCAATATCTCAATTTCTGCATTAACAACAGAGGTTAAGCATATTGGAGTTAATAAAGCTACAGTAGCTATAATAGTCAGATAAAAATTTAATTTCATTACCTTTAACCATCCTTTGGAATTTATCCATTTTTTAATTCAGAGATTATTATATTATGTAGGTTATCTAACATCAGAAGTATCCTGATTTTGTTTTGTTTCGGTGGGTTGGTTACTGTCTGTTAATAGTGGTGCATTCGCTACGTTTTCTAGCCCAACCGATTCGAGAATATCTTGCCATTGAGTAAGAAAAGTTGAATTATTCGGGTTAGACTGACGTAGTGTTGCTAGGGAGTCGAGGGTTTCATGCCAAATACCTGCTTCAGCATAAACTTTTGGATGATTATCGGGTGTTGTATTTTGTAACTCCTGAAGTAAGTTTGGACTAATTTCTATTCTTTTTACCCAACCAGATGTAAGTAACTCATCAAAATCATACACTTCTTCCCTGACAGATGGTATAAGCTCTACACCCCATTGATATACTTTACCAACTGCTAACGGTGGGATACTACCATCCTCTGGCAAGTTAATCATCACAATACCATTAGTATTGGGAAGTTTCAGTTCAGTTTTATAGATAGTTCCCGCTTCGTCTGCTAACCAGAATTCTGCTATTTCTTCTATTGCGGGCAAATATTCAGACAAATCTTCTATTCCAGGCAAATATACAAAAAATGTTGGATATTCAGCCAAAGTCAAACCAATATTAGTTTTTGGTATTAAAGCAGTAGGTTTATGCTCTCGAGACAGAAAACCTCCTCGCGTTCCTCCACCTGGATTTGGTGGGGGTGCCTCTCTTATATCTGGCGTGCGGAATGCTTGTGCTAATTCCAGTGGCCAATTTTTCATTTCTCCATTGACAGCACTAACTAACCAAATAGGATTTAATAGGGTTAAGGTCGCTAGAATAGTAAGATGATAATTTAATTTCATTATCTTTAACCATCCTTGAGAATTTATTCATTTTTTAATTAAAATTTTATCATATTATGACAAAAAAATTGATGATAATTGTTAAAAATTATATACTTTATTCAGATATTCTCCCAAAAAACTTAGTATTATTATATATTAATTAGTAAATATATGGGTGTGCAAATCAGAAGGGTTAATAACCAACGTTTAAAGCTACTATTTACGACTTAAATTGTTCATGATAAAAACACAGTTATAGTTAAATTAATTAAATAATTAAAAAAAAAACAATGACTGAACTCAGACAAAACTTAATCACTAGAGATTGGGTCATTATTGCCACAGAAAGAGCTAAAAGACCTGATGATTTTATTAAACCAGAAAAATCGCAAATTGTTATCCCATCATATCAACCAAATTGCCCATTTTGTCTGGGCAACGAACATCTGACAGGACCAGAATCATTTCGATTAAAAGATAATAATGGTTGGAGAGTTAGGGCAGTACCTAATAAATATCCAGCTCTAACTCCAACAGGTGAAAAAGTTAGAAATATAGATAAAACTTTCCGTTCTCTGACAGGAGTTGGATTCCATGAAGTGATTATCGAACATCCACGCCATGATGTGATAATACCATTTCTAGAACTTAAAGATATAGTCAATATTCTCAGAGTTTATCGCCTTCGATACGCAGAGATAAAAAAAGATAAACGGATTCAAACTATCCTAATTTTTAAGAATCATGGCAAAGGTGCAGGTACATCATTAGAACATCCCCACTCTCAATTAGCAGCTACACCAATTGTACCTTATCAATTACGGATTCGGATAAATGAAGCAATGCGATATTTTGATGATACTGGAGAATGTTTATTCTGCCGAACTTTAGCAGATGAACTAGCTGCTGAAGAGAGAATAATTTATGCTAGTAAACATTTTGTGGCATTTATTCCTTATGCAGCACTTTCTCCATTTCATACTTGGATTTTTCCCCGTCATCACACCTCATCTTTTGATGAAATTACTGAGTCAGAAATGTTAGATTTAGCTGATAATTTAAAAACTGTTTTAGGAAAACTTTATTATGGCTTAAATAACCCAGATTATAATTATATTATTCGTTCAATTCCTACTGATGAACAACGTACAGATTATTTTCATTGGTATTTAGCAATTGTCCCTAGGGTTTCCCTTACCGCAGGATTTGAAATGGGAAGTGGAATGTTTATTAATACTGCTGTGCCAGAAGAAAATGCTGCTTTTTTACGTTCTGTGGAAATTCCTGACTAAGCAAGGAAGAAGGAACGGGGAAAGTACATGAGTTTATAGATTGATATAGTTCACTTTAAGGAATTTTTAGTTTTGTTGAATTTAGTTATGATTTTCGTGCTTATTTTTTACGTTAAAGTTATTCGGTTTGTTTAAATTATTTAATAGTTGAAGTGTCATGCTATTTTGAAAAAATAACTTTACGAACTTTTTATAGCATTCTTTTTTCAAAGTGGTATAGTACAAACCCGTTTTCTGCGTAAGTTCTCGGAATATAAATAATTAACCTTCTTCCTTCTTCCTTCTTCCTTCTTCTTTCTGCGTTATGATAATCTATCTAAAATAAAATTCTGTTAAAGGAATCTCAATAATGACAAAATTACGAGTAGGTTTATTATTCGGTGGTTGCTCTGGGGAACATGAAGTATCAATTCGGTCTGCCAAAGCGATCGCTACTGCTTTAAGCAAAGGTGAAAATATAGGCAAATACGAATTGATGCCAATTTATATTCAAAAAGACGGGCGTTGGCAACCAAGCGATCTTTCTCAACAAGTGCTAGAGTCTGGCAACCCACCATCATTGCAACTGACAGATGAAAATAATAATGATTCCAGTAGTACATCCCTAACTCACCAAACCTCTTCTAATCTCTGGCAAACCCCGCCCCAAGCAGCCCAGGTAGATGTATGGTTTCCAGTTCTACATGGTCCAAATGGGGAAGATGGCACTATACAGGGTTTACTCAAGTTAATGCAGGTTCCCTTTGTGGGTTCTGGGGTTTTGGGTTCAGCAATGGGTATGGATAAAATAGCGATGAAAATAGCTTTTGATCATGCACGGTTGCCCCAGGTCAAATATCAAGCAGTGACGCGATCGCAAATTTGGTCTAATCCTTGCGTATTTCCTAAATTGTGTGATGATATTGAAGCAGCTTTAGGATATCCCTGTTTTGTTAAACCTGCAAATTTAGGTTCATCAGTAGGTATTGCTAAGGTGCGCTCGCGTTCAGAATTAGAAACTGCCTTGGATAATGCTGCTAGTTATGACCGTCGAATTATTGTTGAAGCTGGTGTAGAAGCTAGAGAATTAGAATGTGCAGTGCTGGGAAATGACGTACCGAAAGCTTCTGTAGTTGGTGAGATTACTTTTGAGAGTGATTTTTATGATTACGAAACCAAATACACAGACGGAAAAGCAGATTTATTTATTCCAGCACGAGTCAGTGAGGCGATCGCTAATCAAATCAAAGAAATGGCAACCCAGGCATTTTTAGCAGTCGATGCAGCAGGTTTAGCGAGAGTAGACTTTTTCTATGTGGAGAAAACAGGAGAAATTTTGATTAATGAAATTAATACCATGCCTGGTTTTACTGCAACCAGTATGTATCCTATGCTTTGGGAAGCTACTGGCATTCCTTTTGATGAGTTAGTAGATATTTTGATTCAGTTAGCACTAGAAAGACATTCTAAGTAACTGATCCCCCCAAACCCCCCTTTCCCAAGGGGGCTTAAGTAGGTTTTGTAGGTTGGGTAGAGCGACAGCTAAACCAAACATTTATCTTTTTTAAATATCTTTCTTAAGTCAGGACTTATATCAAATCCGGTTGAATACTTATTATATGGTTGGGGAGATGGGGCGATGGGGAGATGGGGAGATGGGGAGATGGAGACCAATCCCTAACCACTCTCCGGTGGGGAATTTAGCGAGATATCTATTAAAGTAATTGAAAAAATTATCAACACATATCCTATGACCAGATTCTATGTGCAATTAACCGGATTTGATATTAACCGCGAACGAACTGAATCAATTTCATTTGATCGGGACTTATATCATGTGCCCCCTCCGGGGGAGCTACGCTAACGGATAATCACTTATAATAAAGTATATGGTTTGTAGTAGGGCTTCAGCCCGAACTGTAGATAGGGCTGAAGCCCTACTACGAACTTTAATTATAATAACTATTTAACCGAACATAATATTATATCATGTCCGGTAGCATCCGTATTGTAAAAGGGTAAGAATTCTGAATTTAGAATTCAGAAATTTGGGATGAAAGCTTTAGTATTCTTGGAATTAAGGGTATTAACCCCGAAAAAACTTAAATTTCCTGTAGATATTTATCCTTTGGTTTACACGCTCCGATACCAGCGGAGATGATATTACGCATGAGGTAGCAAAAACTAGGGTTTGAGATTGCTATCGCTTCCGGACTGCTCCGCAAACCCTGTAGGCCGCAATGACGAAAATACGTTGTATTGCATAAGTCCTATTGATATCAAGCGCTCACTATCTTCAACAAGCTCGACTTCTGTTCAAAATGCCATTCCACTACCTTTTTTTTCTCAAAATATTCCAATCCGTTCTCATTAGAAAATCCCAATCTCGTAGGGCTACTCGTGACCATAACCAGTTTCTTCGCAGTTGGGGAATATGATATTCTCTGGCAGCTTCACTCATTACTTTGGTCCGATATTGGAGCGCTCTCAACCAGCGTTCTCTTTGGTCATTTCCCTGAGAAGTCCGAGCAGATTTCATCATTACTAACCCAATACCTGCATAAGCATTAAGAGCATCTTTTTGTTCAACTTGTGGAGTGGTAATATCCTCAGTCGAAATGTTTTGCAATGTTTCTATTTCTGTTAAATTTTCTCCTGATAATTTTAAGACTTTAAACCAAGCATCATAAGCTTTTTTCAAATCTCCTTTTGTATAGTAAGCAAAACCTATAGCATTTTGATATAAAACAGAATCAGGACGTTGAGCAACTGCTTTTTCCCAATACTCAAAAGCTTCATTTACAGTATAATTTCTATTTCCATCTTGGGCTAACTCCCAAACCAATCGACCGTATAAAAAATTTATTTCAGGATCAATACTTTTGTTATTGTTATGTGTTTTTTTTACAATATTAAGAGCTTCTTTTGCCTCGAAGAAAGCGCCTCTATTTAGCAGAGACTCAATAGCCTTTTTTCCAGCTTGAATATCATTTTTACTAAATTGTTCAATAGCTAATTGTTTTTCTGATTCTACAGTATTGGTGCTATAATTAATAGGTTGTTCTTTGTTATATCTTTCAAGGTTAATTGGATCGGGAGTCAAAGGTATAGTTTTTGCATAATTTACTGGTCTATTTTGAAACAACCAAACACCACCTAGAGTTAATAAAACAACAATTAGATGTGAAACTATTCTGCCAGGAATTGAATTAAAAAAATTTACTGTGTTTTCCTGTTTTTGTGTCATGGTGATATTTTCTATAATTAGATTAGTAATTTGAGAAATAAATTTTTAATATATTTAATACCAATTTAATAAATGTTTATTACAAATAGACAGGGTATTTTTTAGGAGTCAGGAGTCAGGAGTCAGGAGTCGTATGGGAATAGCTTCGATGCTTTTTTTTAGTTCATAAATTATCTTTTTAGTCAAAGGGACATCTCCTGTAAAATTTTTTTATCGTCCTTATTATTCGTAACATTCTTTTTTCAAAATGGTATAACCGTAAGCATTTCCTACGGAATACGGAGCTAACAGCAGTCAGACATTGCCCAATCGAGGAGGCAAAAGCCATTGAGAATTGAGAGAGAATTAAAATTAAAATACTGCGAGGCGTAGGCTCCCTTAACCACAAGAAATATTCATTTAAAGCTTGTCTTAAAAGGAAAACTATGAGATTTTGGCTAATACAAATTATCTATAAGTTATATTAGCCTGTTGAGAAATAAACAGTCACTAGGTCTACCATGACTATAACTAAGTCAGCGTTTCTGAATTATTATTATGTTCAAATTGCTGTTGGTTTTGCTTTTGGTCTCGCAGTTTCAATAGTAAATCCCAATCTAGGCGTGTTTTGGGAGACCACAACCAATGTTTTTGCAATTGTAGGACATGAAATTCTTGACCAGCTTCCCTCATAACTTTACCAGCATATTTAAAAGCTTGAACAGAATTTTGAGCATATTTAAGCGTTACTAATCCTAGACCTGCATAAGCATTTAGAGCTTCTCGATTCTTAACAGATAAATTTCTCTGGTAGTTATAAGAAACAGGACTAATTTTTTCAATTTCTGTAGTAATTTCTCCAGACAAATGCAACACTTTTAACCAAGCTGCATAAGCTTTTTCTATGTCTCCTTTAGTATAATAAGCAAAGCCTAAAGCATTTTGATATTGAATATTTTCTGGGTTTTTGGTTGCCGCTTTTTCCCAATAATTTATAACTTCATCTACAGTATAATTGCTATTCCCATCCTGGAATGATTCCCAAGCTAATCTACCTTTGAGAAAATTGATTTCTGGATGGTCACTGAGTTGTGGTACAGCAGCTATAGCTTCTGCAGCTTTTGCTAATTCTCCTTTTTCTAATAATGATTTTTCCACTACCATTTTACCAGCCCGAATCTCATTTTGATTAAACTGTTGAATTGCCAGCAGAGTCTCTTCTTCTGCGGTACTATTAATTTGCTGATTAACAAGTCGAACCCTATTATATTCATAGTTCAAAATTGGAGCAGGTGCTTTGGGCAATTTAGTAGTCACTTGTAATTGACGATTGAAACTAATGAGGTTAGTACCAACAAATAACATCATTCCTGATACAGCATATCCTAATGTTTTTTTCCAGGAAAATTTATGAGATTTGTTCTGAGTATTTGATGTAGCCAATATTGACTGAGTTGACTCTTCACTACTTTGTGTAGGTGTTTTTAGATTTTCTTGTTTTTCATAGTCTTGATCGTCTAGTTGCTTTTCTATTTCTCTTTCTTGCAACATCTCCTGGAGTGTCCTCACTTGATCTTTACCCTCTTCAACTTGCCAATTAAAATTATTAGCCTCAACTTCAGTAGGATAATCCTCCAGATTCCCCAGTTCCATATCTGGTCTTACACGAGTTGAATCTTCTAGTGACTCAGGAGATTCAATCTTTTCATCAATAGGTCTCAGGATATCCTCTTCTATTTCATTTTCAGAATAGTTTTGTTGTTCAATTAGATATCCACAAAATTCTTGATGTAGATAAACTACAGGCAATGCCCAATAAAGTTGATCTGAACGGTAACTAGACATCAAACCTTGTCTTGCTCGATTTAAACTTAGATCTATCGGATAACCTTCTTTAATGTTGCGATAAAACAACTTTGTCAGAATAATAGCAACATCATCTGGAATACATTCTGCCATTGCCAGCACTGCTGGAATTCCACGTTTAACCATCGCTTCTGCTAAGTTGATCTCTACCCCCTCATCAGTGGGGTGAACAAGATGGTTGTACGCACCTCGACATGAGTTAAAAACCGCCATCTGAATGCCATTGTTAACTAGCAAACCTGCTAGATCCTTACCACTCAGACTTTCTGTTAAGCCTGTTATATTACTCACTAGAGATATTTCACCACCAGAAACACCCCAGGTACTATGACCTGAATAATGGAAAACTTGATATTTTCCTTGTTCTAATGCTTGGGTAAGTTGTTCTCGCCCTGGTTGCCGGAGAATATCTAAGTGGATCTGAATTTGCCCACTATTTTTTTCCAGTTCTTTTTGTAATGCTTCGTATTCTTTTTCTAGTTGTAGACTATCTTTATCAGTGGGAGCTGCGATCGCCATTAAAATTTTTAATGGTTCTTCAGGTGTTAATATCCTACTAGATTTAGGTAAACAGGTATTAGGTTGGTAGCGAGAGAAGACAATATCAGTACCAGTCGCCAGAGGGCAATCCCCTACATGGAGTACCTCCCAAGGCAAACTGGATATACGTCTGTCTTTAGTACCTAGACGTAACTGTAAAACCTCACCTCGATTATTAGCAATTCCTTGGGCAAAATTCCAGCTATCTCTCAGGGTCTTTTTGAATAGTTCTTGATACATTTGTTGGCCTAATGCTACTAAACTTGGACTTACTACTTCCCCAGACCTGGCCACAATCTGATCGGGGATGACTACCTGAGCATTGGACTTTCCTTCTAGAAGATCGATTAATGGATCGCGAAATAGGTGACGAGCTTGGGCCAGCCATTGTTCTACAGGCCATTTGACTATTTCTTCAGCCACTAGACCACCAATAGGTACTTTTTCTGTGCGGACAAAATATTCGTCTTCTCCCAGGGGAGTAATTGAAATATGAAATTCTTGAGTCACTTATTTTTTATCCTTCTGCTCAAATTATTCCGCCAAAACTCCCGATCTTTTCTTTTGGGTATGAATACATGGGAAAGAAATGACAGTTTTGGTTTTTGGTGCTAGTCTAAATAAGGTCAAAGTAGTACTGGTTATGATTTCCCAGACCTATCAATTTGCACATTTAGTTTTAGCGTTATCTATTACTAACTTGACTGTTGGGATTAGTACAGACTCGTTGATTAGGTAATTATAACGCTCATTTTTTGGCCTCTTCATCTATGTTAGTCTCAAGTTTCTGAGGCTTTATCTTTAACTTTCCTCTACACTAATTCAGGAGTGCTTTCTGGATAATTTGACCATCAGCACTAAAATATTCATCTAAGTATTAATTCGGTTAAATCGTTTATTATACCTAAATTTTAATTTCCGGCCCAACATCTAAAATAGTCAAGATTGGGCAGCAACTAAGAATAGCAATTATTAATCAGGTTAAGCTGACCAGATGACAGATTAACCTATTTTTTCCCTAGACAATATTATATGTAAAAAGTTTCTTTGTTGTCTGGTTTATTAACTATAATTTTTTTTCTGCTTAACCGAACCGTATTTGTTTTCAGTCATTAAATAACCTTTTTTCGATTTATGTAATGGCAAATTATCAAATATCTGAGTTACTCCGGTAGCTTAAACCATCTATTTTTTTTATATATTAGAAAGCTAGAAACCTCTTGATTCAAGATAATCTAGATATTGGTAAATTTTGCTGTAGAATTGGTATCGAATAATATGAATGCTCTCTTTTAAATCTTCTGATTGTAGAGTTTTCTTTTTCTGAATCTGGGGAATTTGACTCTGGTTAGTAAGCAAGATTACAGCAGATTTCATCTTGGTGAAGTACACTATACCCGGATAAGATGCCGGGACTAGTACCGCTACGCGGAAGTCAGAAGTCAGAATTCAACCCACCCCTAACCCCTCCCAGGAGGGCAGAGCTGTTTCATTCTTGGTTAAGACAGAAGGGGAGCGAGGGAGCAGGGGAGAATTTTCCACCCTTACCCTAGATTTTCCTCAAATTTATCAATTCTTCTTAAACGTTAATTAACGAATTGTTGTTATCTCAGAGAATTAAACCAGATATTTTAGACAGAGTTTAATGACACTCCGAGGCTGAAAAATCGGCAAATTTTGGCTAATTTCTCTATTTCGTGATCCTCTAATCTCTTGTTCTCCTTAAATTGTTAACTCACGATACTTTGAAACAGCCCTACTCCCAGGAGGGGAAGTCATAAGTTTTGATTGGTAAGGCTTTGAGTATTTTGTCACTGGTAACTTATTTCCGTCATCCTGCACTAGAAACATCGGTTAGCAAAGGTTAATATTTGGGTAGTCCTGCTCGCGTAATGGTGAAAATATACATTTTTTTCCCACACTCCCCACATCCTCCACACTTCTTACAGCGGTTTTCATATTAATAAACCACAATGATACTTACTCATTACTCCTTACTCCTTACTCCTTACTCATTACTCCTTACTCCTTACTCCTTACTC
>NZ_JBNHER010000013.1:0-26669 GCF_050015975.1 Dapis purpurea BLCC-M126
TAGAAATAAATACAGCCTTAGCGTGGTTTTCTGTACAGTTGCTACTCAAACCCCTAATTCCAGCACCTCGTGAACCTTGAGCATAGATAGGATTGAAGCGTCCAAAATTAGAAATTGACCCAGATATTCGACTTGCAAATAGTCTGTTGAAGTTATCAGAAACATTTTGATTAAATCTACCCCCAATTCCATCAATATGAATTTTTAATTTATTTGCAACTGGAAAACGATAAAATAATTTACCAACATCAAAAGTATTATTAGTATTTCTTTGAAATGCTAAACGAGTCATATTTGTTCCTGTTATTGGTACTCCATAAGCAACTGTATCTAGAGCATCTAAACGAGTTTTGAACAAATCTTGCCCTGTAAAGCTAGTATGAAAACTTAAACCTACTCGATTATTTAAAACAGTATTATCTTCTAAACTACCGCCCCCAGCTTTCTCTTCTCCAAAAACATTACTAATAGCAAATACAACTTCTCCAAACAATTTAGTTGTTGTAGAAAATTGATTTGCTTCTAGTTCCGTAGTCCGTGCTTCTAGAGCATCTACTCTGCCTTGAATTTCTGCAAGTTCAACACCAAAATCTTCTTGTAAACGTTGTAAAATTGCTAAATCATCTTTAGTTACTAAGTCTGCTGTAGCAGCAGCAATTAATTCAGTAATTCTGTCTAAACAAGCATTTAAACCTGCTGCAAATTCGTAGCGAGTCATAGCACGATTACCACGATAACTACCATCGGGATAACCAACAATACAACCGTAACGTTCTACTAAAGATTGTAATGCTTGAAATGCCCAATCTGTAGGTTGAACATCAGATAATTGAGATACAGAAGTAACTTGTTCCATTGAGTCTAATTTTTGCTCAAGTTGATGGGGTTGAACAATAATTGCATCTTCTGCAACGGGAGTTATATCCGCTCGTGAATTATCTTTTTCTCCACTTTTTACTTGAGAATTTAGTTGTGTATATTTAATCTCATTTGCCTCAGCAACAGTAGAGATTATTAAAAATTTAATTAATACAAATAAAAAACAATTTAGACGAATTTTTGACATATTTAATTTCTCAAACAATTTTCAATTTCTTAAGTTAGAGGACGGTTTTTTAGGAATAAATTGCCCCTAAAATTTTTTTGAAGTTTACTTAGACCTACATACTTGCTAATAGAACTCCAAAATCAATCCCCTTACTAATTTATTAAAATAATTTGGCATAAAATCCCACCTTTTCAGGCAAATTTTTTTTGGGAAGGCTGCTTAAATCTCCGTTGGAAAAACAATTTCTGACTTGGTTAAATCCCAGCATTTATCAGAATAAAGATTTTGCAGATAAAACTCCACAGAAAACTCTATGGTTAATTTTCAATCCATTAAAATAGACTATATTTATCAGCCAAGAAATTTATTTTCTAATGTGGTATGTGTTTTGGCAAGATGTTTAATCTCTTCAGGGATTAAAAAATCTCGTCAAATTGATCTATCCATAATAAAATGCTGAATCAGGCAAATTACCAACAAAAAGTTTAGGGTTTTGCTCCAATAAACGAGAATACCAAAACTCTAAATCTTCTTTGGCATCTTTAGCACTTACCATTTATAGTGGGGTATATCCCAGGGATTTTTTAATTACAGGTGCTTTTAAATCTAGATATTTTGCCCCCAAAGTAGCAGCATTATCAGGATTTTTTTGTGCCCAATTTACAGCTTCAACTAAACCATTTTGTACAGCTTCAATTACTTCAGGATATTGATTAATTATAGAAGTTAAAGCTAAAGTTCCTGCTTGAGGAAAACGAGGAGGTCTACCTGTTACTTTTCCCTATTCTTGTTGTAAATTAATCACTAATTTTATATCTAATCCCTCTTGTTGACCACGAAGTTCAGCACCCGTACCAGCAGGTTCGGCTAAAAGTGCAGCATCCCCACAACCTGCTAATAATAATTGCACTGCTTGAGCAAAGTCTGTGGTGTATTGAATTTTTAAATCTTTTTCTGGGTTTAATCCATTTTCTTTGGCTAAATAAAAGAATAATTGAGAAGGTAAACCACCTCGGAAAGCTATTAATAATGTTTTATTTCTCAAATCATCAAAACTCTGGATATTCTGAGCAGACCAAATATTTAAAACTCCCAAAACTAAGACATTAAGTAATTTTATGGGAACTTGTTTTTGATATAAATTTGCTGCCAGAGATGTGGGAGTTGCTGATACTTGTAGTTTTCCTGTTTGCTTCTATTTAAGTTTTCACCAAGCTTTTAAATAAAATAAAATAAAATAAAATAAAATAAAATAAAATAACTTCTGACTTCTGACTTCTGACTTCAGCTATATCTCTCTCTTTAACACAAAAAAGAAAGGTTGTGGTACACCTTTAAAATCCATTAAACCTAATACTGTATTATCGTCTATTTTTCTAAAGATGTCGTTAATTGGTAAATTATCATAAATCATTGTCGCACTAACCTTTTGACGATACTCCATCATACGAATCCTTGCCTGGCTTTTCTCCGTTTTTAATATCAAATTCATCAGCCGAAAAATAGGTTTCATGGCCTTACTTTTGAGAATTTGCAAATTAAGTCCCAAATTCATAGCACTTGGACTTGGATAAACCTTAAATATATTATTATTGCCATCTAAAAATAACAAAGGATGAACTTGTTCAGTATCAACAAATTCTTTTCCATACCAACCACTAGCTTCTAACAAACCATCCATTGGGTGATTTGTCGGAAATTCATATCCTTGCCACCTACCTATCATAAAATCTAAATTTACCGACTCTAACTCATCAAAAAATTTTAAGGCTTCCTGCGTAGTAGCTCCTCCATTTTCCAGAGTTGTATTGAACTTTTCTAAAGTATTCATCTTAGCTCCTTGGTTACTTACTGTAGAACATAGTATATTTGTATTCAGACTGATAGATTGATATTCTTTAAAATTAAAGATTAGCTTTATTGGTCAATATAAAATTATTTATTTGTGTGGGGCGAATTCTATGCACCGAATATTAAAAATAAAACAAATCCTCACTGGCACTTTAACAACAATGGCCAGTCTTACCCTTATTTCAATTGGGAATATACAGAGTTCCTCAGCAGCAGAATCTTATACTCAATCTTTACAAGAACTCTATGAGATGCGCGATCGCGTAGTTACTAAATTAGAATCTCTGCCTGCTCCTAGAAAAAGATTATTCTTTTCTGAAGAAAATCAAGCAATATTAGAAAAACAACAAAACTTAGTTCAAAAATTACAAGAAATTGATGTTCAAATATTAATCGAACAGCGAGCAAATGATAATTGGAAACAAGCATTAACTCTAGGTGCTCAAGCTGCTGAAGTGGGAGTATCTGCAAATCCAACTGTCAAAACTAGAGAAACAGAAAAGCATCTCTGGCAACAAGCTATTTATAACTTACAGGAAATTCCTACCGACTCATTGATCGGAGAAAAAACTAATAAAAAAATCAAAGAATATAAGCGTAGCCTTTATGATTCTTCTTATCAATTGAACCTCACTAAATCTAACTTTTTAGAGAGAATTCGTAAAGAAAGTGGTCTATCAAGCAGAGCTACAATTACTATCTGTAATTTACGCAGAGAATGTTTAAACTTAAACGGCAATAAACCTCCCGCAAGTCCAGCAAGTTTAATCAAAGTTCCTGTTGCTGTAGCATTGATGCAAAAAGTATCTCAAGAAAATATTAGTCTAGATACTCCTGTTTATGTAAGTCGAGGTAATTTTACTGAAGATGCTTCAGAAATTCGGGCGAGAAAACGTTATCCCCTCAAAACTTTGGTCGGACAAATGATTGACCACAGTAGTAATATTGCCACAAATCAACTAATTGATTATTTAGGGCAACCTTATATTAATAAAGTTCTTAAAGATGATGGTTACAAAGTTATTCGGGTCAACTACAAACTAATGGGCAACCGCATCAGACCCAAAAATCCAGGTAAAGGTCGTAATCGTTTGACTAGCAATGAGCTGACCGATATGATGGTATCAATATATAATAATGAGTATCCAAATTCTGATGTATTGATAGAAGCATTGGCTCGTCAGAAAGATAGGGTATTAGGATATGCTGGTTTAGAAAAATTGCCAGAAGTTAAATGGTTAGGTGAAAAGACTGGAGAAAATTCTCGCGCTCTGGGTACTACTTTGGGGTTGAGTATTGATGGTGAAGTCTATGTAATGACTGTAATTGATAGTCGTGGCGGACGAGACCCTCAAATTCGTAAATGTATTAATAAATTGGCAAAATATCTGGTTGATAATGAGGGTTTGCTTTAATTAATGGATAATGGATAATGGATAATTGATAATTGATAATTGATAATGATGGTTTGCTGTAGATAATAAGAAACCGGGTTTGTAGGAGGTAGGTATTTAAAACAAACCCGGTTTATACGCTTTTTTATGCCGATAATAACAGTGAATTTTTAAAGGTAAACTCATAAATTTATAACTTATATTATGTCCGGATAATCAGTGATAAAAAAGTTTTTGTTTGTAGTAAAGCTCTAGCCCCATCTATAACTTAGGGCCAAAGCCCAACCACAAACTTTAATAATAACTATTCAACCGAACATGATATTAAATTATTAGGAGTATCAATATATCGATCAAAGAAATAGAAGGAATTAATATCCCAGAAAAACAAGATATTAAGCTGAATAATAAAATCTACATCTGCTTTTGTAATGTACAGAGGTGGTTTAATTCGTAAAATATTACGATGTAAACCACCTTTACCAATCACTAATCCTAAATCTTTTGATACTTCGTGCATTTGGCATGCAAGTTCAGAATTTGGTTCCTTTGTTTCGCGATTTTTAACTAAATCAACACCAATCATTTTTTTGCCCTAATCTCTAACACTACTTAATCTGAAAAGCTGTGTATGTAAGCTTTTTAGGCTTTAATAAATGCTTTTTCAGTATTTATATAAACTCAGCTTATGACTTATCGTTAAATATATTTGGAATTTAAACTGAATTTTGCAAAAAAAGTTGAAATGAGCTATTTAGGGGTAAAAATGGGGGTAAAAAGGGTGCGATAGCGCTTTTGTTGGCCATCAATTAAAAGTCTTGATATGTAAGAGATACATTAGTATTGCTTGTCAAGAAATTTTGGTGTATTTTGGAGATAAGTTATTCGCTCTGCGCAGGTGCTTATTAAAATGAAATAAAAAATTAGTGAGTAGGAGTGCGATCGCCTCAGCGAAACGTAGTTTTATCGCGTTTTGTGATACAAAGTGGTGGTTTAATTCGTAAAAAATTACGATATAAACCACATTTTCCAATCAATAATCCTAAATATTTTGATAGTTCCTGAATTTGGATGGAGAAGATTACTATTATTAGTATTTACAGATTTACAGAAAAACTTATTTACCGATTTTTGTTGAGTACATCAGTACAATTAATTAAAGAATTAAGGTGTTGGTAATTTTGGCTATAATTTTTCTTGAAATGGCGATTGTTTGAACCCTAATTAAAAAGGATTTTGTATTTTACAAATTTAGATTTTATAGCTTGATTTACCAACGCCAAAATTTTAACTGTATACTAGGGAAGTTGTATATTTTATTAGCCAATGTTGAAAGATGACGAACTGGTGGGAAAAAGTTAATGTTTCGGCAGCAGTACAGGTGTAATTGTTGCAGCGGTAGGAATAGCTATAGGAGTGGGGAATGAAGAGATTAGATGCTTGGTGAATTCATCAGGAAATAATTGTTCAAAAAATATTTTATGTATGAAAAATACTAGAATACAAGCTGGGAGTAGTGAGTCTTATGATAGTGATTGGAAATGTGTAAAATAATCTACGATAAGTGACTGGGTAGAACTAGGAAACGACAACCTGTGGCAAAGTTACTTAAAATTTAAAGCTGAAAGTCACCTTAAATCTGGCAACACTAAAATCTGTGCTTTTTACAGTAGATATAGTCCAGATTCTCGTAATACAATAGAGGAAAATGAGTGCAGTGAAAAATCCAGTAATTATTCAAATGAGATATATTTAGGAGATGATACGGGTTGGATCAATCAGAAATTGGCTTTTACTATTTCTAGTCCAAAGAATTATCAAATCTGTTTAGAGTTGCTAAAACAAGAGAAAAGGGAAAATCCCAACTTAGGAAGAAGACCCTCAACTGGCTGGATATGTAATAGTGAGAACCCTGATAATTATATTGATTTGGGTGACGATAAAAAATACTATAATCAACAGTTAAGATTTAAAATCATCAAGCAGTAAGTAGGGCTTGCCGATTAAATCTTAAAGTATTGGAAGATATAGGTAAGTGCTTTTTTAAGTCTTGAAAAAGTATCTGTTTTTCTGCTTTTCATGCTCAAAAAGTTAGCATTTATGGCGCATAGTTGGGCAAAAAAATTACTCCCCTACTACCCCGCTCTCTTAACTCCTTAAAAAAGACTTTTTCAGCAAACTCTAATTTATAGATGGGGCTAGAGCTTTACTACAAACTTTAATAATAACTATTCAACCGAACATGATATTAAATTATTAGGAGGATTAATATGTCTGTTTTCTCTAACATTATCTAGTCTGTACCTTTAGTAATTAATAGTGCCAAAAACTTGAGAGTTACTTTCTTGGGTAATATATAATCCGACTCAAAAGTAGTCATTGCGACGATAGGAAGCAATCTCAAGGGTTTAGGAGATTGCTTCCTTTCACTCCGTTCCAGTGGCAATGACGCAGGCTATAGTAATTATTCAGATTTGATATAAGAATACCTCAAAACTGAAATTTATCACCCAAATAATATTGGCGTACTAAGGGGTTGTTATAAAGTTCTTCTGCTGTTCCAGATGCCAAAATTTGTCCATCTCGCATAATATAAGCTCTATCCGTAATTTCCAAAGTTTCTCTCACATTATGATCCGTAATTAGAATACCCATCTTTTGTTCTCCTAATTTTTCTACTATTTTTTGAATCTCAGAAACAGCTATTGGATCTACCCCCGCAAATGGTTCATCTAAAAATAAAAATCTTAGTCCATCTTGGTTAGATGCTAAAGCTCTAGCTAGTTCTGTTCGCCGACGTTCTCCCCCAGAAACCTGAGAACCTAAAGTAGAAGCTATTTTTTCTAAACGAAACTCATGTAATAGAAACTCTAAACGCCTTTTCCACTCACGACGAGGCACTTTTGTTTGTTCTAAGACTAGGAGAATATTATCTTTCACACTGAGGTTACGAAAAATACTCGCTTCCTGAGCTAGATAACCAATGCCAAGTTTTGCTCTTTTGTGCATTGGTAAAGCTGTTATATCTAATTCATTTAAAAGGACAGTGCCAAGTGAAGGTTTTTCTAGACCTGTAGCGATATAAAATGTAGTAGTTTTACCTGCACCATTGGGACCGAGTAAGCCAACAATTTCTCCCTGAGCAATAAATATATTAACTCGACTCACAACGGCACGCTTACCATAATATTTGTGAATATTCTCAAGAACAATTTTCATATTTGAGTTAGAAGCAAGCTTTTAAAAATTGAATTAGACATTAGATTCAATGATTGAATTCTAATGTCTAAATTTTTCACCAAGCTATAGAAACAATCAATATCCCATCAATTCCAGGCTAATTCAATATACATAAAACATCAAATTTGTCAATAAAAATTCTTAATTATAGAAACTCCTATACTGGACTCCTATACTGGTAAGGTATAGGGCTACACCCAAGTCAGAAGTCAGAAGTCATCTCTGACTAAGTTCAAAGTATATAGAATCCATTTGGTATCTTTGCCTTGATCTGAAAATCTCGCTCTGAAGTCGTACGTGGTAGAGAAGCAATACGGGAAAAAGATAAAAAAATACTCCAACTCTCCCCATCTCCCCATATCCCCGTCCCCACAAAGGTTGAGAAAGATTATATTCAGACTATGGACTTATTGGAGTTTTAAAGGCTGGTTTTGGATTAAATGGTGCAGTAACACTACCTCCTATATCTCCTTCTTGGCCTGTGGGAACTACATATATAGATTCTACTTGACCTTGCAATTGAGGTAGGGCAATAAAACGTCCTTCATCTATTAAATAGGTGACAGTTTCTCCTCGAATTGTATTGCCCTCCTGTAGTATAAATACATCTCCACTCAAAACAATTCTACGTTCTCGGCTGAAATATTGAGCTTGAGCTGCCGTTGCTTGAATTTGACGGGCAGGGTAATTAATTTGGACATTACCACGAGCTGTCACAACTCCTGTTCTAGCATCAGCTTCTTGAATATCGGAGCGAACAGTAAGACTACCTGAAGAATTTCGATTTCTTGGAGGTTGGCTAGGGTTAATTTGAGCAGCAGTAGGATATGTAATGGAATTTATTATAGCCAGAGGCAATATCAAGACAAATCCTTTTAATATCAGTGATTTTGATATTTTATTGTTAAGTATCATTTTTAATTAGGTGTAAAATTATCAAGTGGTCTACCATCTCGATTCTTGGGTATACAGTATATAGTGCAAGTCAGAAGTCAGAAGTTATTCCTGAGTTAGTTTGAGCATTTATAAATGTCCTAAGATTTGCTTCGACTTCCATAAATTTAACTATTTAATTATTTTACCGAATCTTGGGGTTTAGTCACCAGTGTTTTTCTATCTACCATTTATTAGGATATTGTCAAGTATCTAGTTTTCTATATTCTCATTATCTTTAGTTTTATTTATTTATTAGTTATAAATTTTATATAAGTTCAAGTAAGATTATCACCTTCATGTACTTAATTATTGAGAATTTATATAACAATTTTAGCAGTGTATAATAGAAACAATCTCTAATATCCAATCTAGCTAATTACTTACCAATGGATAATCGATAATTGATATTCGATCCGCGTTTTCCTGTGCAATGCTGTGCAAATATGTTGCGCAGCGAAACGCCAACATTTTTTCACTTTAGAAAGACAATTTTCTAAATTTATTGCCAGAAAAGCTTATTACTATTCTTACTATTCTTAATATTTGCTTGATCAACAGTCTCTAATCTAGAATTTATCAGGCTAATTAGGTACAGCAGGTACACAAAATTAATCTGAACAAAAATATAAATAAGAAGCTCTCTTGCAGATCGCATATTTATTTGCAAAAAAAATATTAACTGAATAGTATTAATTTATAATTCCTCCCTGTTCTGTACCTTCATAAGTAACAACGTAACCAAATCCAATTTTTATAAAAATTCCTTGAAAAACTCTATTTTTAACATAGATTGAAAAATCTAATATTACATCAATAATAATTTTTTAAATATCTCATAAAATTTTAGATTTTTATGGAAAACTAAATACCTAATACCTCACACCCAACTTAGTTTAAATTCTATATTTTGAAGTTATTGTAGCATTAACAGCAATATTCTCTCTCTCAAAATTTTGCTTCAATCTATAGCAAAACTCACGGGCTACATTCCACTGTTTTCTTGGTATAGTTTTGACTCTGATCGTAATTTCTACCTCCGTTTGAGAAACACTATTTACAGCTAAAATACTGGCATAGTCTAGAATTTTATTTGACCAATTTACATCATTTATCAACTCATTACTAACTTTCTTAATTAACTTTAATGCTAGACTTAAATTAGTATCTAAATTCAGTTTTATTCTTAAATCAATACTTGCCCAATCTTTAGTCAAATTATGTACGGTAGAAATATTGCTATGGGGAATTGTAGTTAAGCGTCCTCCAGCATCACGCAATTGTGTAACCCGAAAATTCATGTCTTCTACATAGCCAATAGTATAATCTAAATCAATCAGGTCGCCAATCGCATATTGATCTTCTACCAAGATTAAAATTCCACTGATTATATCTTTAACTAAATTATGGCCACCTAAAGAAACAGTCAAACTAATAATGCCTAAGCCAACTAATATTATAATTAGAGAAATATTGAAATTTTGAAATACCAAAAGAATACCCAGAAAAGCTAATTTAAACATTACAATTCCTTGCAATGTATGGGAAAAAGTAATTGCTCGTGATACTCTTCTCTGAACAGAAGTTTTTGTTTCTAGTCTCTGAAAACTATTAATGGCAAACCAGTTGATTATAAAAGGACTGCCTTGAATTATTAAGTAAGTACCAATAATTGTAGTTAACACCATGGTATAAGAAAGTAACAAAATCTGTAGCCAACGACTATAAGGGAAATTTCCCAAAATCCAGCCGATACCACACAGCCATAAAATCATCTGAATTACTTGCAATAAACTTCTGAAAAAAGAATTTTTATCTTGCTGTTGTTCCCAGATTAACTGTTGTTTTTGTCCGAGGGTTAATTCTGATTTTAGTGTGCTTAATTGTTGCTGATTTCTCAATTCATCTATTTGTGGATAAGACAATTTCAAACTTTCTATCAGCTTTTGAAGTTTTTGATATTTCTTGAAGCAGTATTTTTGCAAAATTGATATGAGAAAGCTCAAAACTATTAAAGCTAATATTATGCCTGTAGAAATTAAAATTTGTCTGAATAAATAGTCTGGTTGTCGCTCTCTCTGTGCCCTGATTAAAGCATCTCTCATAAAACCAATAATCTGATTAGCTAAATCTTCTCTGGATATGCCATGAATCTGAGCATCTAAATCTGTAATAGCAATTAATTCTTGATTTTTCAGTTCTTCTGCATCAGAAGCCAATACTAAAGTCTGGTTTTCTAGGGTTTCAAGAGTTAATTTTAAAGTATCTGCATCAAAGCAATTTTTAATCGTTTCTCTGAGATTATTTTCATAGAATCTGACTCGAATATTTAGGGGAGACGTATTGCTATTTCCTTGAATTTCTTGCCCTGCTATTGCAGCAACTTTGAAGATTTCTCTGCCATCTATTTTGATTGGTTTATAAACTATGTTGCTTAGAGGTGTTAATGAGTTAACCTTAGTGATATTGTCAATATTACTATTTGGCAATTTTTCTGAAGTCTGAGCTAATGCTAAATTAACTTTGTTAATGGTAATAATGAAGGTTAATATAGTCAATAATATTACGGTTAAAATTCTTGGAATTTTATCACAATTGTAGAAATATTTTTTCTTAACCAGTAAGAGTTTTAATGAAATAAACTTAAAAATTTCCATAAGCCATTACATATACAATTAGTCTACTGATTGCTTTCTGTCCGGAACAACAAGTATCCGGACAGAAATCTTAGTGTTTGAGTAATTATTTAATGAGATAAGTAGGGAGGCATAATTTAAGGTAAAATAAAAAATATTGTAAATTTAAGCATTTAGTGTGGAATGATGCCCAAATACACTCTGAGCTACATATAGAATTTCCCGCCACATAATTGTATTAGTTGATAACTTAAGCTTGTCATTCTTATACCTCAATTCTCCGGTTGAAAATGTAGTATAAGTTAAACGAATGGTTGCTTAATTGATGAAAAAGCTTTTTGCGTTGCGATTGCATTTCACACGAAGAGCTGACTGCTAATAGCTGTTTCGCTGCACGACATAAATGGACACTATTCCACAAAAAATACTTACTTATAAATTTTTCCCAAAAAATCAGAATAGTTTGAAAAAATTTGTAAATTGCACCTACCTATAAGTCGCAAAGTTTCTGGTCTCCTTATCTAATCGCTATGAATTTTTAGCAAACTTTTTGCCAATTAAAAGTAGATAATACTTCTTTATTATTACTACACAAAATAATTTTATTACCACAAAACGTCAGACTTAAACCCTCATATAGTAGCTATGATTTGGAAGAGGAAAAAGGAATTAAGAAATTGATAAAAAATAAAAAATCCTACCAGACTACTCTCCCTTAATTCCAAGATTAATTATTAATTATTAATTGCTGTTAACGCAGTTCCTCCACAGGAGGCTAGCTAACTGCTCAAATCTGAATTCTGACAATATAATTAATCTTAGTTTTAGATGTTAAGTGCGACGATAAATCTTGAAAATATAATTAATAATAATTAGAAAAAAAATGATATAATAGGAAAATAATTCGTGAATTTGCCTAAAGTAAAATGATTACAGAAGTTTCTTTGATTGAAATAGCAAAAACCACCCGCCAAGCAGCACAAAAATCAGCAGGTTTATCCACAGAAGCTAAAAATCAAGCGATTGAAGCAGTTGCCCAAGCATTAGAAAAAGCTGCACCAAAAATTATTACAGCAAATCAACTTGACTGCAAAATAGCTGAAACTGATGGAATTGCCAAACCGCTATATAATAGATTGAAAATGAATGAAGCTAAACTCAAAAGCGCGATCGCTGGTTTACGCAATGTTGCTACTCTTCCCGATCCTGTAGGTATGGTGCAAATACATCGGGAACTGGATGCAGGATTAATTATGAAACGAATAACTTGCCCACTGGGTGTTGTTGGCGTGGTCTTTGAAGCTCGCCCAGATGCCGTAATTCAAATTTCAGCTTTGGCAATTAAATCAGGAAATGGTGTTATCCTCAAAGGAGGTAAAGAAGCAACTAATTCATGTCAAGAGTTAGTTACAGCAATTCGTCAAGGTTTATCCACAACTTCCGTTAACCCTGACGCAGTGCAGTTATTAACTACCCGTGAAGAAACTCTAGAGTTACTGAACTTAGATGAATATCTCAATTTAATTATTCCTAGAGGTTCTAATTCTTTTGTGAGATTTGTGCAGGAAAATACCCAAATTCCAGTTTTAGGCCATGCTGAAGGAATCTGTCATGTTTATGTAGATAAATTTGCAGATATTCAAAAAGCAGTAGCAATTACTATTGATGCCAAAACTCAATATCCTGCAGCTTGTAATGCTGCTGAAACTTTGTTAGTTCACACTGATGTTGCTGCTAAGTTTCTCCCAGAAGTTTTACCCGAACTAGAAAAACGTCAGGTTGAGTTACGCGGTGACACAGCTACTAAGCAAATTTTGTCATCGGTTAAGGTGGCGACAGATGTAGACTGGGCAACAGAATATAGCGATCTAGTCTTGTCTGTCAAAGTAGTTGATACTTTAGAAGAAGCGATCGCTCACATCAATACCTATGGTTCCGGACACACAGATGCTATTGTAACTGAGGATCAAAATGCTGCGGAAATATTCCTTGCACAAATAGATGCTGCTGGTGTATTCCATAATTGTTCAACTCGATTTTCTGATGGTTTTCGTTATGGTTTTGGTGCTGAAGTAGGAATTAGTACCCAGAAAATGCCACCAAGAGGTCCAGTAGGTTTAGAAGGATTAGTGACTTATAAATATCAAATTGTTGGGGACGGACATATTGCTGCAACTTATTCTGGTGATAACGCTAAGGCATTTACTCACCGAAATTTGCAATTTTGATTTTGGCTGCATTGAATTTTTGTCAGATATCGCCCTGATTCTCCTCACCGTTGTTCTCTTGATCTGAAACTGCAGGACAATTTGATGAACCTTCTGGTGGAAAATCCAGAGTATCACGAAGTAGATCGCGCTGTTCGGTAGATAACTCAGGAAAAGGAAGTAAACCCTTTGAACGCCAAAGCTGAATCTCAGCCTCAGCAGCGCGACTTCTCTCAAGATCGAGTCCGTTATCTTTAGAGATATAATTCGTCTGGGAGGGAAAAGCAAAACCTGTTCCTGATAATTCAACTATATCATTAACTCTGAGCAGCACATCCTCTTGAATTGCTAGAAACTCTGGTAATTTACCTGTATCTACATAAACAAAAATTTCTACATCACGAGAATAATCATTATATTTGATTAATCTGACTCGCGCTCCCTCCTCAAGAAGCTTAGGGTGAGCTAGAATCATTTCCCGAAATTTTGCCAGTACAAATCGCAATTGGTCAGAGGTTGTCTCGTAACGTAGCCCAATAGTTTGACGTAAAAGAATGCGATCGCGTCGGCTCTTATTTGCTAATTTCAGCTCTGAGAATTGAGAATTAGGTATGGAAATTAAATCACCGTTGATTGAGAGAATTCGTGTTGAGCGCAGGCCAATCTCTAGTATAGTTCCCTCTTCATCTCCGAAGCGGCAATATTCACCTACCTTTACTGGTCGATCTGCTATTAATATCAGTCCAGCAATCAGGTTCTCCAATGTTGGTCTAGCAGCCAAAGCTAAGGCCAGACCACCGATTCCCACACCCGCTATAATTGGAATAATCGAAATCCCCACACGCTCAATTCCCAAGATTAGGGTAATCGTACCAGCGCTTAACCCTAACAGTCGAAAGACTGTCCGGATTAAGCTAGCATCTAAACTCTGAGGATTAATCTTTGGGGACGCAATAATAGTCTCTGCTAAAGCGTTACCCAAGAGAAAGATTCCTAACCCTAGTACCATCCAGAAAAGAATTCCCAGGGTAGTTATAATAATCAGAAGTACATATCCGGTCAGATTGACTACATCATCTAGTAAATAGCCGACTATCGAGAAAGTTGCCATGGCTATCAAAGGAGAAAGAAGTATTTCCCAGGTTCGTTGTGGCGGCTTGAGAAGACTTACCCTCTGAAATTTCCATCTAAAGCTGATGTAAGCAATCCAGAAAGCGATCGGCAGCAAAATACCGAAACTAATCCATTGCCATAGGGTTTGACCCCAATAATGAATCTGCAACCAACTCGGTATAACTTCCAACCATTTGATGGGAAATAGTTGGCCGGGGGTAGTCATATAGAATTCGTAAAATCCTTCCGTAGAACCAGGTTTGTAGGGTAGTTCTTTAACTACCTGGTAGAATCTTTCCAGGTGAGCTACTGTTTCAGAAGAGAAGAGAAATTCACCACTTCTGGGTCCTGATTCAATCTTAGTGATGTCGATTTCTGTATTGGGAAGCCTCCAGCTAGACAATTCCTGGGCAGCAACTGCTTCTGTATCGGGAATCTCTGCATAAGGAGGCAGTTGAATTCGGTCTAGAATCTCCTTCAGTAGCAACGCTCTTTCAGATGCTGCATCCGCTCTAAGAGCTACCGGAACCTTACTCAGATCCAAACAGTTTTTGGCCCGCTTGGCAAAAATTAGCATTTGTTTCTCTTGCTGGCGAACTGAGTCAGAGGGGAAAAATCCTGGCTCTTGCAAATGTTGTGTGTAAGATGCCATCAGTAGTTGATGCGCTTTATTGGCATTCTCGACAAAGCTTCTCAGGGTTGCCTGGGGGCTAGAGGTATCTGGAGGAGCCAGGGGGTTCTCAACCACGGGGGCTGCTATAGTGAAATTTGATAGTAGAATTAGGATGAGTAGTCCTAAAAAAACTATTTTCAGCGATCGCCACCTAAGTCTCATAAGCTGACAGTTGAAAAGTATGTTGATTCTCATTCAGCTTAGTTTAATTTTTTGCCAAACACAAATCTTAATTTTTTTTATTTTTTACTATGATCTCTGCCAAAGTGTTGCCAAATAGAAAGATTATTAACGCTAACGTTATCCACAAGATGATTTCTTTGGTCGTTAATAGAATTGTTCATAAAACACAAATCATTAATTTCTTTATTATACCAAATCTGTTTACCAAAGATACTGAATCCTAAATAATACTAAATAACTTTGACTTCCTTTTTCCTTAATCTGAAACTGAACTAGAATTAGGAGAACCTTCTAGTGGAAAATCTAGAGTATTGCGGAGTTACTCGCGTTCCTCACTAGTGCAGGATGACGGAAATAATATCAAATCCGGTTGAATACTTATTATATGGTTGGTGAGATGGGGGGATGGAGACCAACCCCTAACCACTCTCCGGTGGGGAATTTAGCGAGATATCTATTAAAGTAATTGAAAACAATTATAAACACATATCCTATGACCAGATTCTATGTGCAATTAACCGGATTTGATATAAGTGACCAGTGAAAAAAGACTCAAAGCCTTACCAATCAAAACTTCTGAATTCTGAATTTTCAATTCTGACTTCCGCGTAGCGATACTAGGCAATTCAGGGAAACGAAGTATGCTCTTTGACTATCAAGCCTCAATTTCATCCTCAGCAACAACTCAGTCTACTCCATATCTCCCGATATATGATTCATCGGTCAGCGAAAAGCGAAGTTTGTTCCTGCTGCATTAACAACATCCTTGACTTGTAACAATAAATTTTCCTGAATTTCCTTAAACTCATCTTCTTTCGCTGTATCTACATAGGCCAAAATTTCTACATCAAGAGAATAATCACCGTATTTTACAAACCTAACTTCTAATCCCTCCTTAATAACCTTGGGATAAGCGAGTATTATTTCTCGCAATTTTGCTAATATAAACTTTATTTGTTCAGGGGTTGTATCATAGCTTAACTTGAGCGTCTGGTTTAAGAGGAAGCGATCGCGTCTGCTTTCATTAAGTAATGAAAGCTGTGATAATTGAGCATTAGGTATAGAGATGATATTCCCCTCTACCGAAAGAATTCGTGTTGAGCGCAAACCAATACTTATTACAGTTCCTTCTCCCTCTCCAAAGCGACAATATTCGCCTACTTTAACTGGTCTATCAATTAACAAAATAAGTCCAGCAATCAAGTTTTCTAGGCTTGATTGGGCTGCTAGTGCTATTGCAAAACCTCCGATTCCTAGACCTGCTATTATAGGAATCAGAGAAATCCCTACACGCTCAATTCCGATAATTAGGATACCTGTACCAATGGTCAAACTCAACAGGCGAGAGATTATCCTAATCATACTAGCATTTATACCACGATCATTAATCTTAGGAGAAATAATAATAGTCTCTGCTACACCATTACTAAACAGAAAGATTGTTAAGGCTACCATCATCCAAAAGATGATTTCTAGGGTAGTTAACATAACCAGTAGTATATTTCCAGTAATATTGATTTCCTCATCAAGGAAATTGCTAATCGCCACCAAACTAACAATAGTAATTAAGGGAGGAATCACAAGTTCCCAGGTCTGACGTGGAGGAGCAAGGGTAGAAGATCTCTGCCAGATCCACTTAAACATTTTGTAGGGAAACAAAAAACCAATCAACACAGAAATAAATAAAACTATCCACTGCCATAAGGTCTGATCCCAGTAAACCACATCTAACCAACTTGGGAATATTTGCAGCCATTTAGGGGGCAACAGGCTGCCAGGAGTAGAAATATAGAATTTATAAAATCCTGCCTTAGACCCTGGTTTAGGAGGAAGAGCTTCAACCTTTTTGTAGAATTCTTCAATGCGAGCAATTGTCTCAGGAGAGAAGAGAAATTCTCCTGTATTAACTCCCTTCTTAACCTTAACAATATCAATTTCGGTATTAGGAATAGTCCATTTAGAAAATTTTGAATCGGCACTAACTTCTTCTAAATCAGGAATCTCATTATAAGTTGGTATCTCAATTCGGTCAAAAATTGCCTTCAGCATGAGAGTTGCTTCCAAACCCTTATCCTGTTTGAGACGAGAGGGTATCTCGCTAAGATTCAGACAACGTTCAGCCCGCTTAAACAGAATTTCAGCCTCTCTAGCTCTTTTACTAACATAGTCTGAAGGAAAAAGTCCTGCTTCCTCTTGATATTGCTCATAAGCTACCATCAATGTTTGGTAAGATTCGTTAATATTTTCCACAAAGCTGCTGATAGTTCCTTTCGGGCTAAAAGTATCTGGAGGCGCTAGAGGATGGAACGTTTTCGCTACAGGATTTGCTATTAGAGAAGTTTGCAGCACAAGTAAAGTTAGTAGTGCTAAAAAGAATATTTTTACCAATCGTAACTTTAATTTCATAACCTCACAGTTAAATTAAAGGTTTATTCTCAGTGGAGCCTGATTAAAATTTTCGCAATTTTATAAATTTATATTTATACAGTACAATAAATAACCTCAAGCACTTTCCTCAAGTAATTCACTTTTTGAAGTTAATAACACAAAAAGTTTTACACAAAAAGATTGTTACTTTTTGTCTGTGGCAACAAAAATTTTTTCACCAGACTCTATTTATATAGAATGCATCTAAATATTTCTGAGAACAAATCCAACATTTATAACTGCAATATTTATCATCTATTTTTCAAAGCATTAAAGGTTTAAATCCATGCTTAACTGATAACTTTCCAATTAATTCCATTTTTTCTACAGTAATTAAATTCCGCCCCCAAGAAAAATTAGTATATAGCTTTTCAAATTCCAGTAACATTGATTCAGCAAAACAAGCAAATAACTGACGACCTGGTACCTCCATATTGACAATGTTCATAATTTTCCAGTCAATATCAAGAGAATGTTCCACAATTCCACCATTGAGAACGTAGATTCCTTCTTGCTGAACTTTAGTAGCCATGTTTTTAGGATAACCACCATCAATCAATAAGCAGGGTTTTTTTAACATATTTGAATTGATTTCTACGCCTTTGGGCATACTAGCGACCCAAACGATAATATCAGCTAGAGGCAAAGCTGCATTTAATTCTAGAATTTTACCCCTGCCTAATTCCTCTTGCAGACTTTTTAGTGGCTCTTGCTTACGGGCTATCAATAATAATTCTTCTACTTCCGTCTTAGTATTTAACCAACGACATACCGCACTGCCAATATCACCAGTTGCACCACATACAGCTACTGTTGCTTTTGATAAATCAATTCCTAACTTTTCTGCCCCCTGTTCTACTTGCTTACAAATAATATAAGCTGTGTGAGTATTGCCAGTGGTGAAACGCTTAAATTCCAATGTAATATTGCGAATTTGCTTAAACTTCTGTAAATTAAAATTTTCAAAAATAATTGATGAAAATCCACCCAAAGCAGTTATGTCAATACCATGCTTCTGAGCATGGGCCATAGCATTCATTATTTTACGGGTAGCTGCTTTGACTCGGCTAGAAGCTAGCATTTCTGGTAGAAAACAAGATTCTACATATTTGCCTTCAATTTTTTGACCTGTGATACTTGTTACTTTGATTGTATCTACTATCTGAGGTGGAGCGCTGCACCAGAATTCAAGACCTTGATCTGCATATTCTGGATATCCTAAATCTCTTGCTACGGATTGGGCGTGTTCTAAGCTAGTTAGATGACCAATTAGACCAAACATTAAAATTGTAAGTTTTGATTATTTGTAGGTTAGTTATTGTTGATGGTATGTGGAAATCAGATAGGGGTTGGTACATATCATAAATTGGCAAGTATCATTTTGACGATCAAAAAATTTTTTTATTTTTTTGTTAGATGCTATGCCATTAGTCACTTCCCATTTTGATTTCCACATTAATTAAAATTAGTTATGCGGCAACCAGACCATAAGCTGACATCCGCATAATTTCTCCAGTAGTAAAGCCAATATTGTTCAAAGCTTCACCATAAGCAATCATAAAGTCTTCAACCAAGGCTTCTTTTTCCATCTTCAAGGTCTTAGCATCTTTTTCTACCTGGTTCAGCATTTTCCATACTAAAGGTAAGTTTTGGCGATTTGCTTGTTGTAGTTCTGCTTTAGAATCTTCAAAATGCTCTTGTAGCCATACTTCACCAAAGTTAAGGTGACTGTACTCATCTTTGACTACACCTTCAGTAATTTTCCGAGCGAAGGGGTCAGCTACAGGTATATAGATATTGTAAGCTGCGATCGCGAAACATTCAATAATTAGAGATTGAATCAACAGACAAGTCACCACATTACCTGTAGCTGCTGCTGTTTGAAAATTCTGATGCAGTGGCTCAAAGAACTTTTTAGCAAATTCCATATCAGGTGTCACTTTGAGATTATGGCCACAAGCTTGAAAGCCTTTTTTGTGACGATTTTCCATTTTTGATAGCTTAATCAGCTCATCCTTTTGATCTGGTAGCATCTCAGCCAGTTGAATGTAATTTTCGTATGCCTCTTGTTCTCCTTCAATTACAATTGCGTTGATTCGGCTATAGGCATCTTTGTAAATTTCAGTTTCAAAGTTTGTAGCAGTTTTTTCTTCAACTTGTGGCATAGGTTAGTTATCTCCTCATCAAAAAATAGCTTTATAAGGGCAAAGAAAAATATTTGATTAATCTTAACTTAGCTTATAGTTTACTGTACCTACTTTCTAGAATAATTTCTTAGTATAGCTATAATTTATCTTTAAATTAAGGCCCAGTTTTTGTCCCAACCTCCATTTCTATAAATTTTAGTTTAAGTTTTGGTAATTTTACCTAAGAAATTATATATCAATTTATTGACCTTTTTCAGATCATCGAACACTTAAGCTTTTGTTTGGTTAGTTATTAGGACTTTGATTATCTCTTCATTTTGAGGCCATGTATTGTGGAGATTCAAAATGGCCAATAATTATCAAAATAATTGGTTCCAAAATCCCGCCTTAAAAGGTCATACCTTTTTTAAGGGTTGCTCAAAATCCCCATGACAAAAACAATTTCTGTAAGTTGTCAATCCGACTACTCCCCTATCTGACTTGATAACTTCTGACTTTTTTAACACCCTTGACTCTAGTTATTATTGATAAATTTTGGTTTACGTACCAAAGGTTTACCTCTCTCATCTCTGAGGCTAGTTGAATTTTCCTCTCTCAACTGCTGAGATTGATCTGAAGGTAAAGTTTGATAGTCTAAAGATTGACCAGGGGTAAGCCAAGTTTGCCAAATACTAATTTGACTTTGAGCTGAATTATAAGCAAGACTATTTCTCGGAATTTTCCTAGCAATTAAGATTGCTTGTGGCACATCTCGGTTAACTACATCCATCGCGATCGATAATATTTGTTGACTCCATTGATTAATCAATTGAGAAGCTTCCAATTGCCTAGAACTAGAAGTTGGTACTTGCTGTGCTAAAGTAATTGCTGTAGCATAACCGTCTGCGGTTGCTGCTAATGCTGCTTGACGAGCATTCTCTAAACTTCTTTTGGCCTCTTGTTGAGATTGCCACTCCTGAATTTTAGCTCTGGCTTGATTATAGAGGATTCTACCTGGTTGAATTTTTCTTGCTGTAGCAATTGCCTGTTCTATATTACCTGACAATGCTAGAAGTTGTGCATTATCAAGAATTGGTTGGTCTTGAGAACGTTGAACTTTTTCTGTCCACCTATTAATTTTCTTTTGAGCTTCCTGATAAAGAGTTCTGCCCCGACCAATTTGTCTTGCTTCATCAATTGCTGCTTGTAAAGAAGTGAGATCGCCAAAGCTTGCTAATTTTTCGGCTTTATCCAAAAAAGGCTGATCTTCTTGTTGCTCTAGTTGTCTACTCCAAGCTTCTATCAAAGTAGTTGCTTCTTTTCCCCTAGGGTTATAGGGAGGAATACTCTGTAATTTGGCGATCGCTGCTTTTAGATCGCTAATTCCTCTAGGTTGGGCTAGTTTTTTTCCTTCTTCAATAATGGTGACATCTGCTATTTCTTGTTGCCAAAGACTGATTAACTGTTGAGCTTTGCTGTAAAAAGGTCGTTCAGCTTTGAGTTTTTGAACTTGAGCAATAGCATCTTCTAGTCCTGCTATTGTACCTAAGTTCGCTGGGGAATGGGCACGAGCTAATACCTCTATATCTTTTACATTTTCCTGTAAGGCATCATTTTTAGGAACTTTATTGACTATATCCAGTGCCTCTTGCCAATTTCCTTCATTCAATTTTACTGAAGCTATGTCTATTATTTGTTTTCCCAAATTAAATATTAACTTTTGAGCAGTTTGATAAATATAGCTCTTTTGTTCAATTTCTTGAGCTTGTTTAATCGCATTTGTAAGATTATCGAGTCCACCTTGTTCTCCAATATTTCGTGCTTCGTTTAATTTACCGCCTTCTTTCCGAGTTCTTTTAATATCATTAATTAGTTCTTGATATTTTTGTGTCCCCCAGTGGACATTTGGCACTGATAGTAAACGAGAAGCTTCCATAGAAGCTTGATTCCATTCTTCTTTACGCAAATGTTTTTGAGTCTGCTTGTAATTTGCTTCAGCTTGATTCCAAGTTTTTTGCCACTCTTGAATCTGTTTTTCTACGAGTGGGTAAGCTGACACTCTCTGGGGAACTTTTTTGGCAATAATAATAGCTTCTTCTAATTTTCCATCTTGAAAAGCTAACTCACCCAAGGACAATATTTTTTTCGACCACCTTTCAATATAACCATCTATTTGTGAGCGCATTGGATGGTCATTTGATAAAATATCTACCAGATTAATTGCTTGAAGTAAACTGTCCACAGTTGGAGAATTAGCTAACAATTGCGCACAATAAAGGCGTTTACTAGCGGATGCAGTACGCCAGTAAGTTGACTCACAATCTGCCTGAGAAGGTAACTTAAACAAAGCTGACATAGCTGTTATACCTGCTCCTGCGGGGACTATTACCAGTAGTGCTATCCACAATAACCCGTAAATAGAACCTAGACTATTTGGAGGTTTTGGTTTTTTTTGCTTGGTTTTTTTTATAGGGGAAACTGACTCTTTCTGCTGATTGGAGTATTTCGCAGCAGATTTATAGGTTTTTATCTGACTGCCATTTCCTCTAAGTTCTTGCAGTCTTTGTTGGCGGTTTTTCCGACGTTCAGATAATTGCCATTGGGTTTCGTTTTTTGGCTTGATATGGGGAATTATCCGGCCTTGGCCTATTATTTTGTGCTTTTCATTCATATATGCTTTATCCTGAGCAGCAAGCAACCAATAGATTAAACTCTCATTACTTTCTGGTTGATTCAGCCTACAAACCAACTTTGATCTAAAATTATTAAAGTTAATTTAATTATATGCGGTTTCTAGGTATACACTATTTTTTACATATTTGCAACCACCTATTTCAAGGTTGGTTGAATACACGCGCTCTCTATCCTTTCTTTTGTTCCACCCTTTGAAAGGGCTATACTTTACCCACATCTCTTGAATTCTTTACAAGATAAACTAGACGGTGGATAGGGGGAGGATCTGGAAGTTAAGACAAACCTGGCATTTCTCAAATGTACGACAGAGGGGGCTAAAAGTGAATAACGAAATTTCGCCATTTGATTTTTCTGGCTACCTACTATAACCATCTCCCCAGACTCCCCGTCTTGCAATGCTGCTAATACTTATTAGTAAGGGATAGTTGAAAGGGGAGGGGGCATTAGGGGGATGGGAAAACCAATCAATCTTAAGGTTTTCAGGAGCTGTGTATTTAGCTAGATCTGAAAAATTTCAGGGGTGGATCAAGCTTTAGGAATCCTGGATTTTGGCTTAAAGGTAAAATTGGGAAAATTTCAACGAGATGACTTCCGTAATTGTCCAATAGGTACTTCTGTGAAAGGTTGTTGTAGGTCTTGAATGAGTTGTGTGAGGTCTTGTTGACTTGCTTGATATACTTCTCCACAAAATTCACAGATTGCTTCAGCACCCTTGTCTTTTTCAATCATATCTTTTAGTTCTTCTATACCAAACATTTTTAAAGCTCCTAATACCCTCTCGAAAGAACAGTCACAGTTAAAACGAACTATTTGACGTTCGGGTAATATATTTAAGCCCATATCTCCCAAAAGTTGTTGGAAAATTTCTGGTAATGTTTTGCCTGATCGTAGTAATGGAGTGAATCCTGATAAAGAGGCGATGCGAGATTCTAGGGTTTGAACTAATTCTTCGTCTATAGCTGCTTTGGGCATGACTTGTAACAAAAGTCCTCCTGCTGCTTGTATGCCTTCTGTATCTACAAATACTCCTAGAACTAAAGCTGATGGTGTTTGTTCTGATGTAACTAAATAATGGGTAATGTCATCTCCAATTTCTCCAGATACTAATTCTACTGTACTGGAGTATGGGTAGCCGTGGCCTATATCTCTCACTACATATAAATAACCTTGATTGCCTACTGCTTTGCCTACATCCAGTTTACCGATTTGATTTGGTGATAGCTCAATTGTAGGATTTTCTACATAGCCTCGTACTGTTCCATCTAGGCCAGCATCAACTAGCACTGTTCCTAAAGGACCATTTCCCTGGACACTAATGTTAACTCTTGATTGTGGAGTTTTCATACTAGAAGCTAATAATAATCCTGCGGTCATTGTTCGGCCAAGAGCAGCAGAGGCCACCCAAGAAAGTTTGTGTCGTTGTCTTGCTTCTTCGGTTAAGCGAGTGGTAATTGCACCAACAGCACGAATGCCTCCTTCTGCTGCCGTAGCTCTAATTAGTTGATCTGCCATTGGAGTCCTTACATTTCTTAATAATTCTGAGTTTCTTTATCATAACTCTCTTAGAATACTACAGGTGAAATTTGTCCAAGATAAAAGGAAATAATGTTAATCTATATCTATATCTTTGCGATGTTCTAATTTTGTTTGAGAAAATAAGCAAAATATAAATTTAAGAATTATATCTATTGTTATTAGTTATTAGATTATTATGTTAGGTACTTTTCAAAAAAGCCATCTACGGATTGAGATTGAAGCTGCTGAAGCTACTATAAGAGATAGTTTGCTACGTCCATCTCAATTACAAATGTGGTTATGGCCTCAGCGTTTTTCCCCTGGACTACCAGAACAATTATCTGAAGGTGTAAAGTTTGAAACTTGGGTTGGACTGATAGAGATTAAGCATTATGTTGATGTAGTTAGACCAAATTGTTTGAGGCTGATACTTAGTCAAGGCATTGATGGGTTTCATGAGTGGTATTGGGGAGATGGTTGGGTACAATCTCGTCTAGAAGGAATATCCATGTTTCCTATAAATTTCGGTCAAACTTTTAGTTTGCTTCGCTTACGAGAGTTTGTATCTGGTAAAGAATAAGTGGTGATGAAATTTATAATTTTATTTCTCTTTCAGTTATAACAATTAAATTGTCTTTTTCCTGAAATATATAATGATTGGGATTAATTTTAAATTTACCTTGAGACTGAGAAACTGATATTAAAATAGGGTTCTAAGTTTGCTTAATATGTATAAATAATTCTAAAAAATTTTTCCCTACCCACTCAGAAGTAATAGTTATCCGATAAATAAATTAATAATTCTGAAAATACACCCATTAATCTTTATATTTAAAGCAGCTTGATCTAATAAAAAAATACTTTGTTATTGACTAATTATATAATTATTGACATTACTCATTTCTAAGTGAGAAGCATATTCAGAATTAAGTGATTTAGTACCTAAGTATAAAGATTTGGATTTAATTTTTATGCTGTTAATGGTACTATAATTGTTCGATCATCTGCATCTTGATCCCTAAGATAATGACTTTTATCACATAAAATAATACAAGTTTCAGCCTGACTTATATCTGCTTTTTGTAGTGCAGTAACTTTTGTAAAATCATCATTAAGAAATTGTACTGGTGATTTTATATCTGAGGTTTTAAAATGGGGTTAATTATCAAATTCAGCCATTACTATAATTGGTATTCTTTGACTTTTACCTACAGTCTTATATTCTTTGACTATAATCTCAACTTTGGGATTATAACCACAAATAATTGTATGATTAATGAAGCTTTACAAGTCTACAATATCATCCTATTGACAAAGAGTATCTATCATAAATGCTGAGACTGTACCAGTGAACATAGCAAAGATAGTTACATTCATAGAACATAACAAAGACTCCAATTATTCTTCCTGTAATAAGGATGGTGGAGCTGGAATTGGTTTGCCAGCAAACAGAGATTCAACAATTGAGAATTGAGAATTGAGAATTGAGAATTGAGAATTGAGAATTGAGAATTACCTTTCCTTGAAAAGAAGAGGATTGACGAACAGGAAAATTGTTATTTATTATCCCCTTAAAAGGAGAGGCTTTAAGCCACGATATTTCGGTAAATACTAAACCAAAATCCTTTTTATAAAGAAGTTAAATTTGAATTATTATTACTTTCAAGTACTGGTATAGTAACACTAGCAAAGATTATAGTTATACTATTTCTGATAGCGTAGCTCCTCTGTAAGAAGCATAGTAATACTATATTTGATTATCATCTCCCCATTTCAAGGATATATAGCAAACTTTTTGAGATTTGGTATTAGTAATAGTAGTCTAAAAATAATTGAATATTCGAGAATACCTCTTTGCAAGATATAGGGAAATGTGCTGGTATAACGGTTGAATAAACCAGATAATCTAAGTATCTGCACCAGGTGTTCTGAACAGTCTTAGTAAGGGTAATATGGCGAGTATATCTAACCACTATTCTTGAAAATAAATTTTTTTGTTAGGTATGCCTATAAACCTGAAAGTTAATTCTAATATAGTTAAGCTCTTATATCATGTCCGGTTGAATAGTTATAAATAAATGAGGGAGGAGTCAGGAGTCAGGAGTCAGGAGGGAAGAGAGCAAAAAGAAAGTATAAAAATAAGAAAGTTTTTTTGATCACTAATTATCCGGACATGATATTAGTTATGATCTTGCATATCAATAGATAGGGTGAATTTTTGGATATAGATAATTCTATCAGAGTTAATATAACTGATAAAATTATGATAATTTCAATAGTAATAGTGACTTCATGGTAATTGAAAAAAATGGTTTATCTAACAATTGCCATTTTTTCTTTAGGCATGATATCTAAGACACAGTTAAACTATGGATTAAAACATAAACAGAGTAAGCAAAATATTATATCTCTTTCAGATATTAGTAAGTTAGTTAAATCTTTAAAATTTCATGGAAAGCGATCGCTTATTTATTTGAATTAATCTTTAGCATTTCCAAATGTATAGTGAAATTAAATCCCCATTTACCATAAACAAAAAAAATTATCTTATCTCTTTTCTAATGTTTCCTATTCCCCATTACAGCGCTTTTCAGTTGAGTAGACCACAAAACTGTTGTAGGAGTAATGA